>JBFIQU010000001.1:0-25968 GCA_041609395.1 Acidimicrobiia bacterium
CGGCTGCGCCGGGCTTGCCACCCTTGCACGAACAGCACGGACAGCACGAGCACTCCCTGGACGACACCGGCGAACGCTGAGTCGAGGCCGAGGCGCAACTGCAGCTGGGAACTCCCCACGGTCACGGCGGCGAAGAACAGTGCGATCGGCGCCACCCATTTGGCCTTGAAGCCGGCCAGGAGCGCGATCAGGATCGCCAGGTACCCGAAGCCGCCGGATACGGCAGGCACGAAGCGACCGTGAAACCCGGTGGTGCGGACCCCACCGGCGATCCCGGCCATGAGCCCGCCGATCACGAACGCCGCCAGCAGGTAGCGCACCGTGGGGATGCCCAGCAAATGTGAGCTCTTCATGCTTTGACCCACTGCCCGCAGCCGCAATCCGAAGCTCGTTCCACGCAGGAGGTAGTAGACGGCCACGACGGCAGCCACCGTTACGACGAGGGCCACCGGCGAAACCCGCAGATCACCGAGCGTGGGTAACAGTGCGCCCTCCGGGTAGGGATCGGTACCCGACGTCGACGCCACTCCGGTACGGGACCACGGTCCGATGACGAGATAGATGGCGATGCCTTCGGCCACGAACGTCAGGCCGAGACCGCCGAAGATCTCGTTGACCCTGCCGTAGACCCGGAGCAGCCCGGCCAGCAACGCCCACAACCCACCCGCCACCGCAGCGGCAACGATGGTGAGGGCGACGACCATCCATGATGGACCCGAAACTTCGCGAGCCACGAAGGCGGCGCCGATGGCGCCGGCGATCACCTGACCCTCGACACCGATGTTCCACATTCCGGCGGTGAAGGTGACCACCAGCCCGATCGCGGCCAGCGTCAGCGGCACCCACGCCACCAGGGTGTCGGCGATCTTCTCCGTCGAGCCGAACGAGCCGTCGTAGAGCGCGTCGGCCGCCTCGAGCGGGTTCTCGCCGAGTATCAGCAGCAGGACGCCGGTGAACCCGAGTGCGACACCGACCGAGATGAGTCCGACCCGGTTCTTGGCCAGGCCCGAAGCGGCTTTACGGGCGACCACCGTCATCTCCGCCGTCCCCCGATGAGAAGGCCGAGGTCGTCGACGGTGGCCGTGGACCTGTCGATGATCTCGAGGATCTGCCCGGAGAAGAACACGGCGATCCGATCCGAGTACTGCAGCAACTCGTCGAGGTCGGCCGACGCGAATGCAATAGCCGTGCCGTCGTCGCGGCGCGCCAGCAGCTGTTCCCACACCCAGTTGGCCGAGGCGATGTCGAGCCCCCGGGTCGGGTGCTCCATCAGCAGGAGCTCGAGTTGCGGTCGCAACATGGCGAGCAGCAGACGCTGCTGGTTGCCGCCGGAGAGCGCTTCGGCCATCGAGCCCGGCACTCCCTTGATCGAGTAGTGCTCGATGCTCGATGCCGCCTGCGACTCGGCCTCGTCCCAATCGACGAAGAACGGCTGATCGTCACCGGCGAGGAAGAAGTGCTCGGTGATGGTCAGTCCCCGGACCAAACCCTCCTCGAGGCGACCGGCCGGGAGATACCGCACTCCGGCGTCGAGGAAGTGCCGGTAGCTCTTGCCTCCCAGCGACCGGCCCCCGATCCGCAGTACGCCCGACAGCGGCGCATCCAGCCCGGCGCAGGCTCGTAGCAGCACCTGCTGGCCGCTGCCTTCGAGGCCGGCCAGTCCCAACACTTCCCCTGCGGCCACCTCGAGCGATATCCCGCTCATCTCCAGCAACCGGTCCCGGAGAGTGAGGTCGACGCACTCGAGTGCGGGTTCACCCAGCGGAACGTCGCTCCTCGCTCCGATCTCGATCGGTTGCCCGAACATCAGGGTGACCAGCTCGGCCACGGGGCACGGCAGCTCCCGATCGCCGACGGTCTTGCCCGCACGCATCACGGTGACGCGCTCGCACAGCTCTTCGACCTCTTCCAGCTTGTGCGAGACGAACACCACACTCATGCCGTGCCCGGCCAGCTCACGCAATGTGGCGAACAGCTTTTCCCGCTGAGTCGCGGAGATCCCGGTGGTGGGCTCGTCCAGGATCAGCAGCTTGACGCCCAGCCACAGCAGACGCACGATCTCGAGCTGCTGCCGCTCTCCAACGGTGAGCGTTCGCACGGGTGCTTCCGGGTCGAACGAGAACCCGAACTGTCCGGCCAGGTCGTTCAGTTCGCGGCGGGCGGCGGAGCGGTTGAGGCGACCACCGGCGGCCAGCAGGAAGTTGTCGAGAACGCTCATTGGCAGGAACACCAGCGGGTCCTGGTGCAACATGCCGATGCCGTGGGCGATGGCGTCTTGCGGAGTGGCGATGGTCACCGGCCTCCCGTCGACGAGGATCTCCCCACCGTCGGCCTGCTGATACCCGGACAGGATCTTCATGAGGGTCGACTTGCCGGCGCCGTTCTCGCCGAGGAGACCGTGCAGGGTCCCGGAGGCGACGGTGAGGTCGACCCCGTCGTTGGCGCGCACCGGCCCGAAGTGCTTCCGAATGCCCCGCAGCTCCACGCCCATCGCCCGGAGGCTAGATCGGAGGACCCCTGGATATCCAGAGGGGCCCCGGTATGGGCCCCTCTGGTGACTCGGCTACCGCAACGGCGCTATTCGCTGGCGCCCACCATGCCTTCGAGCAGCTGTTCGGTGTACCAGATCTCGAAATCGGTCGCTTCCTCACCGTCGGCCAGCCACTGGGTGCCGTCCTGGTAGTTCAGCGGTCCGGTGAACAGGTTGATGTCGCCGTCGGCGAGACCGCTGATGAAGTCGTCGAGATCGTCCTGGGCACCTGCCGGCAGCCCGTCGCCGTCGACCCAGCCGATGGCGGTCTTCGTCTTGTCGTTGATGTCGTCCCAGTCCGGGTCGAGCCACACCCACGTCGACTCGAAGTCGTCGGTGATCACCGATTCCGCGATCTCGAGATAGGCCGGTCCCCAGTTGAAGTACGGAGTTCCCAGGCACCGTTCCGGGGCCTCGTTGCAGGCACCCTCGAAGTCGTACGGCACGGCCCACACGTCTTCGCCGGCGGCGGCACGCTGGCCGGCCACGACGATCGCCTCGGTCGTGTCGATGCCCGAGATCACCACATCGGCACCGCCCCCGAAGAAGTCGTTGGCGACCTGGGTCGGGCTGAGCGTGACTCCCGGGATCTCGAACCAGAACCCGATCCAGGTGACCTGGAACTCGAGATCGTCCGCATTCAGCCCCCGGTATTCGTCGTAGCAATAGCGGGCTCCGAGGTACGCGGAGTTCGCCAGGCGCCGGGTTTCGTCGTTGATGAGCGGGCCGAGGTAGGCGAGTGAACCGCTCTGGGTCGTCAGCGCCGCCGCGCAGCCCGCAATCATCTTGCCGAACTCCATCTTGCCCATCACGTTGCCCAGATTGCCGACGTCCACGAACGCTTTGCCGTCCTGCCAGGCGCTGTCCCCCGACGCCCAGATCATGGGTGTATCCGGGAACTTGGGAGCAACTTCCTTTATCTCGTCCTGGTCGTCCGAGGTAGCGAAGACCAGCTCGGCCCCGGCGGCGATCATGTCACCGACGACCTGTTCGACCGTGGTGCCGGGGTTCACCGCGTCGTTGAGGTTCTCGAACAGGATCATCTCGGCTCCGAGTTCCTGCTCGACGTACTCCCCCGCCTCGAAGTGTGCCTGGCTCCAGCCGCGATCGTCCTTGGATCCGACGAGGATCATTCCGAACTTGAAGCCTTCCCCCGAGACATCGTCGTCACCACACGCCGATGCCACCAGGAGGAACGCGGTCATGACCACGAACAAGGACACATACCACTTACGCGTCCGCATGTTTCTTCCTCCGATGTTCTCCGCCCGCCGAGCCGTCGTGGGGGACGGCCCCTTGTTTTGGCTGAATCTCAGTCAACCTGTCGCCCGAATCTAACGCCTGCGCGGAGTCGTTCGCCAGGGCCGGACGACCGGGGTCGTGGGCGCGGGGCGGGCTCCTCCGATACGCTCCGCATGGAAATCATGGGAGGCGGCGATCGCGACCCGCGACACCGATGTCGGAACCAACCGCGAAACGATCCACTGCGCGCTGCTCTTTGCGGACATGGAGGGCTCCACGCAGCTCCTGAAACGAATCGGCCCTGCATATCCGTCGGTCCTGGAGCGCTACCAGGAACTCATCGGCAGCATCGTCACCGGGTGCGACGGAACCACGGTGACGACGGAAGGTGACGGATACTTCGCCACACTGCCATCGTCGATCGCCGCCGTCCGGGCCGCCCTCTCGATTGCTGCTGCGCTCCGGGATGAACCGTGGCCCCTCGACGAGACCGTTCGGGCCCGAATCGGCATCCACTCCGGCGACATCGTGCCCTCGCCCGCCGGGCCCATCGGCCTCGACATCCATCGGGCGGCCCGGCTGGGAGCCGCCGGTCACGGGGGTCAGATCCTTGCAACCGGGGCCGTCGTGGACGAGTGCCGGGTCCTCGGTGACGTCGAGTTCGTGGACCTCGGCATGCACCGGTTCAAGGATCTCGACATCCCCGAACACGTCTACCAGGTCGTCCCCGACGGTACGACGGTGTCGTTTCCGCCGATCCGCTCCCTGCCGGCAGAACACACGAACTTGCCGCTCCAAACCACCAGCTTCGTCGGGAGGGACGCCGACCTCGAATCCGTGATTCCGCTGCTCACCGATACCCGGTTGCTGACCCTGACGGGACCCGGCGGCGCCGGCAAGACCAGACTCGCCGTCCAGGCCGCCTCCCAGGTGTTGACCGACTATCCCGACGGCGTATGGCTCGTCGAGCTCGCACCCGTCTCCGACCCCGACCTCGTTGCGGCGCGCGTTGCCGCCGCCGCAGGTGCGGATACCGGGGGAGGAGACGCAACGGCGGCCCTCGTCGACCATCTACGGGAGCGCAGCGTGCTGCTGCTGCTGGACAACTGCGAGCATCTGGTCTCGGCCGCAGCCGCGCTGGCCAACACTCTGTTGACAACCTGCCGCCGGGTTCGAGTCGTCGCGACGAGCCGAATCCCGCTGCAGGTCCCCGGTGAGCAGCTGTGGGAGGTCGGGCCGATCGCCGATCCCGAGGACGCGGCCCGGCTGTTCGTCGAGCGAGTGCGCGGCTCCGTTCCCGGGTTCGCGTTCGACGCCGCCTCGCTGAGTTCGGTGCGGAGGATCTGCGATCGTCTCGACAGGCTTCCCCTTGCCATCGAACTCGCCGCGGTGCGGGTCCGCACCCTCGGTCTCGCCGACCTCGAGAACCGGCTCGAGGATCGCTTTTCGCTTCTCACCGGGGGCGCCGTAACGGACGTGGTCCACCACCGCACCCTGCAGGCGACGGTGGATTGGAGCTACGACCTCCTAACCGAGGTGGAGCAGCGGTGCCTGTCCCGGCTCGCCGTGTTCCGGGGTCCGTTCGACCTCAAGGCCGCAGAGGACGTGTGCACCGGCCCCGGTGTGGAAGCCCGGCTGATTCTGGACGCCGTCGACCACCTGGTGATGGTCTCGCTGGTGGCGGTACAGAGCGGCGGGCGCTTCCGGCTGCTGGAGACGATCCGGGACTACGCCATGTCCCGCCTCCAGGACTCCGGAGACGTCGCGGCGGCTGCGCAGCGGCATTTCGACCACTTTCGCCTCCTGGCCGGTGACGGGGGCGACGGGATGTCGGGCGAGGAGCTCGCCGACTGGCTGACATCCCTCGCCCGCGACCACGACAACTTCTCGGCCGCCGTCCAGTTCGCCCTCGAGTCTGGGGACCGGCCCGCAGCGGTGGGGCTGACCGGCGCCCTGGGCAGGTACTGGTACCGGCGGGGGCACCTGGCCGAGGGGCTCACCTTGCTGCAGCGAGCTCTCGCAGGCTGGCACGATCCGCCGGAACTGGACACGGCGCGAGCATTGCGCTTCGCCGGCGGCCTTGCCGCCGAGGCGGGAGAGCTCGACCTGGCAGAGTCGTTCCTCGAGCGAGAAGAGGTCGTGTCCCGCAAGATCGGCCGGCCGCTGCTGGTCGCGCGTTCGTTGAACGCCGCCGCCGGCGTGGCGTGGCGCCGGCTCCAGCTTCGCCGCGCCGCATCTCTGTACGAGGAGGCGCTGGCGCTCCCAACGATCGACGCCGATCCTTTTTCGTTCCGGCTTCTGACGAACCTGACGACGGTCCTTCTCGCCGCCGGGGACGTGGACGGGGCTCGCGTCGCGCGCCGCCGCCAGGACGAAGCAGGACGCCGTTTCGAGCCGCCGGACGGCGGACCCATCGTGGATCACACCCGCGGCGTCATGGCCTACGCCGAAGGCCGGCTCGACGATTCGATCGCGGCCCTGGAGCGGGCCCGGACCCGGCTCGAGAGCTCATCCTTCGCTCCGATGGTGGCCAAAATTGACCAGGATCTCGCCACGACGCACCTGGCGGCGGGCAACATCCGATCGGCCTTCGAGGCGGCCGAGCGGTCGCATCGCGAGTACTACGACCAGGGGGCCCGCGCCAACACCGCCCGATCACTCGCGCTCATGGCAACCGCCCATCACCGCCTCGGCAACACACCGGCCGCCGGCGCCGAGATCCGGGAGGCCCTCGAGCTGGCAATCCGGGGCAGCCACACCGAGGAGATCATCGTTGCTTCGCTCTACCTGGGCGAGATCGCAGCCGACCGAATGCCGGCCTCCGTCGCCGCCGTGGTCGCGTTCATCGACCAGGCGCTCAGCAGTGTGGATTTCGTGCTGGCCCCGGACGACGCCACCGGCCTGGATCGCCTCCGGGAGGCCGCCGGCACGCCGCGGGCTCCGGTTCCCTCGCTCTCGGACCTCCTCCACCTGGCACGGCAGATCGACGAGGCCGCTCATGCAGGGCAAGCGACAGCAAGCCCCTAAGCTGCCAACGCCACGACGAGAGGACCACATGGCCCCCCAGTACGCATCGCCGCCCGACTTCGCGCTCGATCTCGACAAGGCGTACCAGGCGGTGCTCCATACCAATCACGGCGACATCACCGTCGATCTGCTCGCCACCGAGGCACCCAGCACGGTCAACAACTTCGTGTTCCTGGCCCGGGACGGTTTCTACGACGGGGTCATCTTCCACCGCGTCATCTCCGGATTCATGATCCAGGGCGGCGATCCGACGGGAACCGGACGGGGCGGCCCCGGCTACCGGTTCGCCGACGAACTCGAGGGGGACGGCCGCTACTCGCGGGGAACCGTTGCCATGGCCAACGCAGGGCCGAACACGAACGGATCCCAGTTCTTCATCATGCACCAGGACTACGGACTGCCCCACAACTACTCGATCTTCGGCAAGGTCAGCAGTGGGATGGACGCAGTCGACGCGATCGCAGCATCCGACACGGACGGCTCCGATCGGCCCCGTCAGGAGTGCGTGATCACCTCGGTCGACATCATCGAGAGCTGACGGGCATCACAGTTCGAGGTCGGCGGCCTTGTCGTCGGTCATGAGCTCGTAGAACTCGATCCAGCTGTCCACCGACGATTCTCGCAACAGGGCACCCAGCTCGGAGAGACCCTGCGGGAAGGTGTTTCCGGCCCGGTACGGTGACTCGATGACATCCTCGGTCCACTCCATCACGACGATGTTTCGCTCTCCCGGCAAGGTGCCGCCGTTGAAGTAGACGGTGGTGGCCGACCGTTGACCCGCCTCCTCGTAGGCTTTGCCGACGATGGCGGCCGCCGTTGCGACCCGACGCGCCTCCCGCGGTTTGACGTGCCACACCCTTCGAATCAAATACATCAGCGGCTCCTCGCGCTCAATCGATGACCTCCAGTTCCTTTCCCACCGCGACGAACGCCGCCGCGCCGCGTTCCAGATCCTCGGCGGAGTGAGCCGCCGAGATCATCACCCGGATGCGGGCGGTTCCGAGCGGCACCGTTGGATACCCGATGGCCTGCGCAAACACGGCATGCTCGTCGAAGAGGCGCTTGCTGAACTGCTGTGCCAGTGCTGCATCTCCGATGATGACGGGCGTTATCGGGGTCTCCGTGTGGCCGGTGTCGAACCCGGCGGCGTCCATCGCACTGCGAAACGCGGCCGCGTTGGCCCACAGCCGATCGACGAGTTCGGTCGACGACTCGAGGATCTCCACCGCCGCGATGCAGGCAGCGACATCGGGGGGGGTGACGGCCGAGGAGAACAGGAACGGGCGGGCTCGCTGCCGCAGCCATTCGATCAATACCCGGGGACCGGCAACGTATCCACCGACGGCACCAAACGCCTTCGACATCGTTCCCACCTCGACGTCGACGCGGCCGTGCAGCCCGAAGTGGTCGACAATGCCGCGACCGCCCTCGCCGAGCACCCCTTCCCCGTGGGCGTCGTCGACCATCACCATCGCTCCGACGTCCTCGGCCGCGGCGACGATGCCGTCGAGCGGCGCGATGTCGCCGTCCATCGAAAACACTCCGTCGGTGATGATGAGGATGCGACGGGCTCCGTCGTCGCGCGCCTTGCCCAGCACCCTGCCCAACGCTGCGACGTCGGCGTGGTCGTAGATGTAGCGGCTCGCCTTGGTGAGACGGACCCCGTCGACGATCGACGCGTGGTTGAGCGCATCGGACACCACGGCGTCGCCGTCTCCTACGAGCGCAGCGATCGTACCGACGTTCGCCACGAAGCCCGACTGGAGCGATATGGCGGCGTCCACTCCTTTGAATGCAGCGAGCTTCGCCTCGAGTTCATCGTGGATCGTCATCGTGCCGGCGATGGTGCGCACCGCGCCGGGACCGATCCCGAAGCGGTCGAGCGCCCGATGCGCTGCCGCCACCAGCCGGGGGTCATTGGCCAGACCCAGATAGTTGTTCGAACAGAAGTTCAGCGCCCGCCTGCCGTCGACGTCGAGCCACGCTCCCTGCGGTCCGTCCAGGTGCCGGATCGTCGTGTAGAGGCCGTCCCGCCGCAGCTCGTCGAGTTGATCGTGGAGAAATGTCAGGTCTGCCATTCATCACCTCACGAGAGTGGCCCGTCGGCATCGGACGGATCGGGGAACATCACGACCTTGCCGCACTCGCCGGATGCCATTAGATCGAACGCCCGCTCGAAGTCGTCGAGTGCAAACCGGTGGGTGACGAGAGGTTCGAGATCCACCAAGCCGGAACGCAACAGCGCCCGGGCCTGGAACCAGGTCTCCCACAACCGGCGGCCGAAGATGCCGTAGACCGTCGCCCCCTTGAAGATGACGGCGTCGTCGATATCGAAGAGGATCGGCGCCGACGTCAAGCCAAGCAAGGCAGCTTCGCCGCCCGGCTTCAGGAGATGAAAGCCCTGCTCGATGGCCCGGGGCGAACCCGACATCTCGAGAAGAACATCGATGCCCTCACCGTCCGTCGCCTCCGCCACGACACGTTCGACGTCTTCGGTGGCAGCGTCGATCACCAGGTCCGCCCCCATTCGCTTCGCCATGTCGAGCCGGTACGGACGGACATCGGTCGCATAGACGGCGCGGGCGCCGAGCGCTTTGGCCACCGCAACGGTCATGACCCCGACCGGTCCGCATCCTGTGACCAGCGCCTTCTTCCCGGCCACCTGCGGTACGGAGGCGGTGTGCACGGCGTTCCCGAAATTCTCCTGCAACGAGGCGATCGAATACGACATGTCGGGAGGATCGACCCAGGCGTTGGCGGCCGGAACCGTCACGAACTCGGCGAATACCCCGTCGCGGTGGACACCGAGGATCTCGGTTCGCTCACAGAGGTGTCCCTTGCCGGTTCGGCAGTAGTTGCAGGAGGTGCATACCACGTGTGACTCGACCGAGACCAGGGACCCGATGGGTGGCGCAGACACGCCCGGGCCGTGCCCGACCACGACGCCGCAAACTTCGTGGCCGACGACCAGGGGCTGGTTGACGTGCTCGGCGGCCCACTCATCCCATTCCCGAATGTGCAGATCGGTGCCGCAGATCGAGGCGGCCTTGACGTGAAGGAGAACCTCACCAGGGCCCGGCTCCGGATCGGGGATCTCGACCAACTCGAGGCCGGGGTGGGGTCCGGTTTTCATGACCGCCTTCACGCAAACGAGGCTAACGCAGGACGGCCGATACAGGCGGGCGCAGCCCAATATCGTTCTCAACAATGACCGAACCGACATCCCGCAGGCGCTGGGCCCGGCCACTGCTGTCTGCGGCCGTCGCCCTCGTGCTGATCGTGGGAGTGTTGCCGCGCCTCGCCGATTTCTCCGCCGTCTGGACTGCTCTAGCCCGGCTGGAGGGCGGTGAGATCGCCGCCCTCGGCCTGATCGCGACCTGGAATCTGACATCGAGTGTGCTGCCGATGCTGGCCGCCCTCCCGGGACTGCGGATCGGCCATGCCTTCGTTGCCTCGCAGCTGGCGACGGCCGTCACCAACACCGTTCCCGGCGGCAGCGCACTCGGGGTCGGAATCACGTATGCGGTGTTCTCATCCTTTGGCCATACGGGGACCGCGATCGGGCTGGCGGCCGTGGTCACGGGCCTGTGGAACACGATGGTCGTTTTCGGCCTTCCGGCGGTGGCTCTGCTGATCCTGGCCGCTCAAGGTGTCACCAGCCCGGCGCTGTTGTCGGCGGCCGGATTCGGTGCGCTGCTGCTCGTTGGTGCGCTGGCCACGCTGGTGCTGGTCCTCGCCGCCGACCGGCTGGCCCACCGGGCGGGGGAGGTGGCCGGGCGGATCGCCACTGCCGTCGGGGGCTGGTTCCGTCGCGGACCGTACCGGGGGTGGGGGGACAGGTTCTCCGCCTTCCGCCGCGACAGCATCGACCTCCTGCGACGACGCTGGGTCGGACTGACCGCCGGGACGGTCGTCAGCCACCTGTCGATGTATGCCGTGCTCCTGGCGTCGCTGCGGTTCCTCGGCATCGACGGGAGTGCGGTGACCAACGCTGAGGCCCTCGGGGCATTCGCCGTGGTGCGTCTGGCAACCGCGGTGCCGATCACCCCGGGAGGGCTCGGGATCGTCGAGGTCGGCCTGACTGCGGCACTCGTCGTGGCGGGAGGCAGTCGCGAGCCCGTCGTCGCCGCCGTACTGCTGTACCGCGGGTTGACGTTCCTCGTTCAGGTCCCCCTCGGTGCCGCGGCGTACGCCGTCTGGGCAAAGGTGATGCGCACGCGGGCGTGATGCCGGGTCAGCTCGCCTTGCGCCGCTCCCGAACGAAGTCGCGGCGATATTTGCGCCGCTCGGCGGGGGTGTGGCCGCCCCAGATGCCCTCGGTCTGGTTGGTTTCGACGGCATAGCTGAGACACTCGGCCCTGACCGGACACGCCGCACAGATCTCTTTGGCGGCGCTCATCGTGGCCACGTCCTCGCTCCCGGTGGGGAAGAACAGCGCGTTGTCGGCGCCGTTGCATGCAGCGAGATCGCGCCAATCGGCGTCATCGAGTAGGGCTTCGAGACTCCAGGCCATGTCGTGAATCGTTCCTCTCATCCGAGTAGACCTTCAACGTGCAACCCGCCGCACTCATTCCCGATTCGGCACGGCACGTCTCGATCAGGAGCACCATTCCGAAATGGTCAACCGGCTAGTTCCCGGGCGGTGCCCGGTGCTCGCGAGCTACCAGCGCACCGAGAGGCAGGTGAGCCCGCCGTCGGCGCGTTCGAACTCGGAAACGTCGACTGCAACCGGCTCGAAACCTGCGGCCTCCAGGATCTGAGCCGTATGTGGATACCCGTCCGGCACGAGCACGGTGTTCGTGTCGGGGACATCGACGACGTTGGCAGCACCGTCCTCTCCGGCAGCCACCGCAACGGCTGCACGGCCGGCGAAAGGTCGCGGATCCACGAACCCCGGAGCCACGAGCACCGTTCGGTCGTCGAGCCGGTTCACGGCCGATTTGAGATGGAGACCTCGGTCGACCTCGACCGGAACCGTCGAATGGCCGGCGCGGAACGCGATTCGCCCGAGAACCTCGATTCCGGCGGCGTTTGTGCGGCGTGACGCTCCCACGAACACCGTCCTCCCGAGCACGAGGACATCACCGCCGTCGAGCGTCGCCGGGGGCTCCATGGTGACGACCTCGAAATGCTGGGTGAGGGCATCCGCGACCGCGGAGGTTTCCCCGCGCCGCGAGGGATGACCGGGACGGGTCACCAGGGCTATCTCACCGAGGATCACGGCCGTGTCCTCCACGAACGGACAGTCGGGCATGGCGGGGTCGGCGTCGACGGAACGGAGTGCGTAACCGGCCGCGGCCAGGGCCCGGCAATAGTCATCGTGCTGTCTCGCCGCCAGGTCGGGATCGGGATCAGGACCGGCGGAACCGGTCCGCACGGCGTTCCCGAACGTCTCCGGTACCCGGCGCACCAGGGCGACCGGCATCGCTACCACCGGTTCACAGGTAGACGCCGTGCCCTTCGTCCTCGGCGGTGGCGTTCCCGAGCGCCCGCCGGCCCCGCATCTGTTCCAGCTGAGCCCGGGTGGCGAGCTGCTGGCTGAACAGCGCGGCTTGTATCCCGTTGAAGAGGCCTTCCAGCCAACCGACGAGCTGAGCCTGGGCCACCCGCAGCTCGGCCTGCGAGGGGGTGGCGTCTTCGTTCCACGGCACGAACATCTCTTCGAGTTCGGCTCGCAGATCTTCTGACACGACCTCGCTGAGTTCGTCGAGCGATCGCTCGTAGATCTCTGATATGCGACGGCGCCCGGCCTCGTCGAGCGGTGCCGACCGTGCTTCTTCCAGCATGGCGCGGGTCATCGAAGCGATGCGGATGAGCTTGGAGCCGTCGACGACCGTCGGGGCGTTCTCCTCGGTCCCGGCCTCGGCCGCTTCGACCGCGTCGGGAGCGACGGCTTCACTGACCGGCTGCGTAGGGTCCTGTTCCATCGAGGCCAGCTTACCGAGGCCCGTACCCGTGTCCGACCCGGGATCATCCCGCCTCGGGCCACCACCCCGTCTCGGGATGATTGCCGTACCAGGCGAACCAGAACGACTGACCGCTCTGGATGCGGGAGAGGCTGCGACCGTTGCTGAGTGTGATACCGGTGTCGCCGACCACCGCCACCGGCCCCTCGCCGGCATCCTCATGGCCGAGAGCAGCGGCGATCTCGAAGAACTCGAGGTCGTCGAGGAAGGCGCCGTCGTCGGTGGCAAAGATCTGTCCGCCCCCGCTGGTCGGCACCACGACGATGGTGTGGCCCCCCGTCGTGCCCGAAATCCGGAACTCCTGCGGACCGCGCTCGCCCAGTCGGGTGACGGCGAAGGCGAACTGCACCCCGTCGTAATCCAGGGTGATCACCTCTTCCTTGGGCGGGAACGGACCCGGTGCGGCGAACGTCGGGAACCACAGTTCCGGGCCGGCGTAGTACTCGGCGTAGGCATCACCGGGGATGTACGAGTACTGATTCCCTTCGGGTATGGCGACGACGTCGGTCCCGGGATGGGTGGCTATCCAGTCGCCGTAGGTCGTCACGGTCATGAAGAAGCGATCCAGTTCGGTGCCGGCCAGCGGCCCGGCGATTGCGATCCCGGTCAGCTGTTCCCACAGCGAGTTCGTCTGGCGGTCGACCATCACTTTGTTGGAGTTCGTGAGCAGCCCCGAACTCTCGAAGTCCAGGATCCGGTCACCGACTCGACGGGAGTAGAGAATCCCCGTACGGCACAGGGTGCAATTGGCCAGTGCCACCGGTTCTCCGCCGAGCGTGTCGTTGGCGAGTTCGTGGTGGTCGAGGATGCGATGCGGATAGGCCCGCGCGCTTCCGTTGATGACGGCGCCGAACGTGAGTTCATCCCCGGTCATGTGCGTCGCGGCTGCGATGTCGATCGTGGCCGGGCTGTTCAGCTCCGGGATGCCACCCCGCACAACCCCGCCCCACTGCAGCCGGCTCGCGGTCACGCCATCGTCGACTTGTGCGAGGAGGCGTTCGAACTCCGTGTCGATGAGGCCGTAGAGCCGTGGCTTCCATTCGAGGTAGTCGACGCCGGGTTCGGAGTCGTTGCGATAGACCCAACTTCCGTAATGGAGGAAGAGCGCATCGATGTCGTCGGGTGGGTCCTCGCCGGTCAGAGCAGCAAGCGCACCCACGACCTGCCCCAGCGCGTCTCCGGGCCCCACAAACGGAAGCAGATCGACGAGCCACGGAATCCAGCGGGGATCGCCCGAGTTGCCCATGGCTTCGGCGGCAACCACTACCGACAGCTGGCTCCGCTCGTCGAGGATGGCGAAGGCGGCCTCACCGGGATCGGCACCGAAGATGTCGGTCGGTGTGCTCGATGTCGTGGTCGGCGGCGGCGCAGTCGTCGTGGTCGTGGTGGCCGAGATCGGGGCCGCTGCGGCCGGATCCTGAACCTGATCATCACCGAGAACGAAGGTCGCGCCGGCAAACAGGGCGAGAGCGGCGGTGAACGAGAGAACCTTCACGTTCGGGTCAACGCCAGTCGGAACCGGTTCGTTCCACCGGGCCGTCAGCCACGACGACGGGCGACCCAGGACATGAAGTCGGCGACGGGCCAGGTATTGGCGATCTGACGCCGCTCGATCCACGCCCGCTGCGCGTGGCCGACGCCCCAGGTCACCCGGCGGAAGTCGTCGCTGTGGTGGGCGTCGGTGTCGATGACGAAGACGATGTTGCGCTCCCGCGCCCGCACCAGCACGTCGTGCGACGCGTCCAGGCGTTCGAGAGCGCCGTTGATCTCGAGGGCACAGCCCGTCGCTTCGGCGGCGTCGAGAACCGCATCGACGTCGAACTCGATCCCCGGCCGCCGTCCCAGCATCCTGCCCGACAGGTGCCCGATGGCCCCCACGAACGGATTGTGCATGGCGGTGATGAGCCGTTCGGTCTGGTGCGCGGCGGGAAGATCGAAGTGGGAGTGCACACTGGCGATCGACCAGTCCAGACCGGCGAGCGTGTCGGGGTCGTAGTCCACGCTGCCATCCGGCGCGATGTTGAGCTCCGATCCCTGCAGGATCCGCAGTTCGGGATGGCGACCCTGAAGGCGGTCGATGCGTTGTCGCTGCCTGATGAGCTGCTCGCGGCTGATGCCGTTGATGGCCAGGTTCTCACCGTGGTCGGTGATGGCGATGTACTCCAACCCCCGCTCCGCAGCCGCCGCCACCATCTTCTCCAGGCTCATCCGACCGTCTCCCGACAGCGACGTGTGCACGTGGAGATCGCCCTTGATATCGGCCTCGGTGACCAGGTCGGGAAGCGTGCCGGCGGCGGCAGCCTCGATCTCACCGGCGTCCTCCCGTAGCGGCGGTGGAATGAACTCGAGATCGAGGGCTGCGTAGATCTCGTGTTCCGTGGCCGAGGCGACGACGTCACCGCTCTCGCTCTCTTCGAGCGCATACTCGTTGAGCAACCAGCCCCGATCCATGGCGAGCTGCCGGAGCTTGATGTTGTGAGCTTTCGACCCTGTGAAGTAGAGCGTCGCCGCTCCGAACGACGCCGGCTCGACGACGCGCAGGTCCACCTGGAGACCTTCCCGGGTGAGGATTGCAGCCTTGGTGTCGCCACGAGCGACGACCTCGTGAACGAGCCCGAGACCGACGAAGCGGTCCATGACCGGACCGGCGTCGCCGGCGGCGACCACGACGTCGACATCACCGATGGTCTCGAGCATCCGGCGCAGGCTCCCGCAGTACTGCACGGCGGTCACCCCGGGAACCGCGCCGACGGCGTCCACCACCCGGGCCGCCACGCTCATCGCGGCCGCCGCCGGAGTTCTGCGGTCCTTGCCGTGCATCCCCAGACGTTCGATGGCTTTGCCGATCTTCTCCTCGGTCTTGGCGCCGAGGCCCGGCAGGTCGCGCAGCTGCTCTCTTTGGATGGCGTCCCGCAGGCCGTCGAGATCCTCGATGCCGAGCCGGTCGCGCAACAACAGCAAGGTCTTGGGACCAAGGCCCGGGATTCGGGTGAGTTCCACAAATGGCGGCGGGTACGACGCGCGGAGAGCTTCGAGCTTCTGCATGGAGCCGGTCGTCACGAACTCCACGATCTTGTCCGCGGTGCTCTTGCCGATGCCCTTCACTGCCACCAGGTCGGCGTGACTCATGGTCGCGACGTCGCGATGCAGGTCGGCGACCGACTGACGGGCCGCTTCGTAGGCGCGTACCCGGAACGACTGCGCCGATTGGTCCTCGAGCTTGGTCAGGACGATCAGTTCGTCGAGCGCCGCTACGACGTCCCGATTGGTGACTCCCACGCCCCGGCGTCAGCCGAGACGGCGTCGGGTGCGGTTTCTCGTCCTGATGATGCTGCGGAACACGAGCATGGCCACGAGGACGAGGAGCTGTCCGCCGAGAATCACCCGGGTGAGGTCGATGGCCGGCTCCCACCTGACCCCGTCGTCGCTGAGGACGAGAGCGCCGACCGGGCGGGCCACCAGTCCGTAGCCGCCGCCCGACCCGGCCGCACCGGACCCGTCGTCACCTCGTCCGCCCCCGGCACCGCCGGAGATCCGGGCGGCTGGGATGACGATGGTGCCGTTCCGCTCGACGGGATCGCCGAACACGATCTTGCCGGTGATTGGATTGTCGCGAACGTTGAGGAACTGGCTGAGGTCGACGTCGTCGAGCTGCATCGCTACCTCTCTTTCTGGCTGGATGTGGTTCTCGATCGCGGAGCACGCGTGCTCCCGCTCTTCTTGGCCGCCGTGCCGGTCTTCCCGGCGCTCTTCGAGGTTGCGGTGCGGGAACGGGCCGGGGGCTTCGCCGTCGCGGCGCCGGTCTTCTTGGAGGTCGCGGATGCGGCCTTTGCCTTCGACGACCTTTGCCCGGACGTCTTCGTCGTTGCCGCTCGCGACTTCGTCGCCGGCCGCTTCGCCGTTCGGCGGCGAGGCGTGGCATCGGGGTCACGACCGGCCGCGGCGGCATGCAACTCGGCGAGTGCGTCCCGGATACATGCGCTGAAGCGCTCGAGATCCGGGACCAGGTCGTAGTCCGCGGCCAGGCCCCAGGCGATAGAGCCCTCATAGCTGAACAGGGCGACCCCGATCCCGTGGTCCATCCACAGCGGGACCATCGGGTACTGGACGACGAGCTTCGATCCGAGCAGATAGAGCGGAACCTGCGGTCCCGGGACGTTGGTGACCGTCATGTTGAACGGATGCACTGCATTCCAGGCAAGACGTACACCGAGAGAGAGCAGGGTCAACGGCATCCACGACGCCGACTGGGTGAGGACCGTGGCTCCCAGCGCCGCATCGTCGTCCTTGAGACGGGCCGTGACCTCACGGACAGCCTCGTACCGCGTGGCGGGGTCTGCCTCCCGTACCGGGAGGTCGACGAGCCACATGGCAACCTGGTTGCCTCCCGACGACTCCATCTCCTGCGACCGCACGCTTACCGGGGCCATGACCCGATACTCGAGGGCCTCGACGTCGACTCCGCGTTGCTGCATGAACGACCGCACCGCGCCCGCAACGGTGGCGAGAACGACGTCGTTCACCGTGCCGCCCATGTGGTTCTTCACGTACTTCACCTCGTCGAGCGAGGTGACGAGCCAGTCGAACCGCCGGTGCGGGCTGAGATCCTTGTTGACCGGCGTCGCCGAGCTGCGACGGAACCAACCCGAACGAGCCGCCTGCAGCGCCGCCTGGACCCGGTGACGTAGGTCGGCCCGGGCCTGTTCCCCGCTTCCGCCGAAGGCGTCCACGATGCGCATGGCGGCGCGCAACGGCATCGTGGCGAACTCGAACGTCTCGTCGACGATCAGCTCGACGTCGCTCGGAACCGGACGCGGCTCCCACGAGGGGGATTCTTCGATCTCCTCGACAGGCCACAGCGACAGCATCACCTTGAGGAGATCGACCCCGGCCATACCGTCGATCATGGAGTGGTGCACTTTGACGACGATCGCGAAGCGCTCGTCGGCGAGACCCTCCACCACCCACAGCTCCCACAACGGACGCGACCGATCGAGTTGCTGGGCGAAGACCCGGGCGGCGAGTTGCTTCAGCTCGGCCTCGGTGCCGGGCCGGGGAAGGCTGGTGTGGCGGACGTGATAGTCGAGGTTGAAGTGGCGATCGTCGACCCACACCGGGCTGCCGGTCAGCGGGATCTGGGCCAACCGCTGCCGATAGCGCGGGATGTACTGCAGCTTGGAACCGACGAAGGCGCGAATGCGCTCGATGTCGATTCCGCCATCCTCACGAAGCAACGGCCCGGCCTCGTAGATCTGGATCGCAGCGATGTGCATGTACGAGTTGGGCCGCTCGAGCGCGAGAAACGAACTGTCGAGAAATGAGAGGCGTTCGAAGGTCTTGGCCACGGGATCTCCGGATCGATTCCCCTCGAGGATACCCATTGCAGCGCACGGCAATCGAAGCCGGCCCTATCAGGGTCGTTGTTCCTCCGCTACCGTTGGTTCGAGAAGGAGAAGGGAAAGCGGGACATGACGGACGAGCAGGTGTTGCGACCCATCGAACGACGGATCCTCGAACTGCACCGGTCCGGAGCGACGGCCGCGGACATCGGCGAGCGTTTCAAACGCAGCCCGGAGCACATCGAACGCATCCTCCACCTCGCCCAGCTTCCGGGACGCCGCGGCCACAGCAGCGAGCGAGGCGGTCTCCGGGCCCTGGAGCGCCGCGTGCTGCGCTGGCGGGCCCAGGGTCTCGACCACAACGAGATCGGACGCCGCTTCCAGCGCAGCCCGCGCAGCATTCGTCAGGTCGAAGGTCTCGCTCTCTACAAGAAATCGCTGGCGATTCTCAGCCAGGCCAACTGACCTGCTTCGCGCAACGGGCCGGCTGCACCTGCAGATCTCGCACCCATGACCGCGCCTGACCGGCCACGCCGCGATCCGACCTTCTATCTCTCGGGGCTGGTGGCAGCGCTGTGGGTGGCGCTCGCGTGGACGAACCCCGACACGACGTACCACGCCGCTCCTCCCCTCGTGGCCGGTGTCTTCCCTGCCGCACACCGCTGGCGGGCCGGGCCGCTTCCGCCTGCCGCCGCGCTGGCGGCCGGGTTCGGCGGATGGATCAACGTGGTGGTCGTGGGGATCGCGTTGGGTCTCGCCGACCTGCTGCGAGGGCCGTCGCTACTTCCGGCGGGGGGGCCCCTCGCCGAGGCTCTCATCCTCGGCGCCGGTGGGGCGTTGCTCGGAGCCGTCGTCGCCGTCCTGCCCAAACGGGAGCATCGAATCCCGAGGTGACGGCGGGAGGGGTGCAATGCATTCGGGAACGTTGTTGCGGACGGAGTTGACCAGCGTCGATACCGGATACTCGGCGAGATCGGAGACGGCGCCGGCCGATGTGAGCACCCGGCGAATGTCGCCCGGTTCCCGATTCGTAGGATCGAGCCACGCGTCCCACGTGTGCTCTGGAAGCATGACCGGCATTCGGTTGTGCAAGCGAGCCACCAGCTCACTCGGGTCTCCGGTGAGGATGGAGCACGTCACGAGCGGATCAGCACCCGGTTCGGCCCGCCACCGGTCCCACAAGCCGGCGAGCGCCAGAGGTTCACCGGACGCTCGGTGGATGTAATGCGGCAGCTTGCCGCGGTCGCCCCGACGCTCCCACTCGAAAAAACCGTCGGCGGGAATCAGGCAGCGCCGCTCCCGGAAAGAATCGCGGAACGCCGGCTTCTCGTGGGCAGTTTCCATACGGGCGTTGATGTGCCGGGCGGCGATGGTGCGATCCTTCGCCCACCACGGCACGAGCCCCCAGCGCATGGTTCCGATCCGGCGCTCGTCGTCATGGATCACGACGGCATACACCGCATCGGTCGGCGCCACGTTGTAGCTCGGAGCCAGGGACTCCGACACGGCAACGGCCCCGAAATAGCCGGCATAGTCGTCGATGTCGCCGGTAAAGGTATAGCGCCCGCACATACGCCGTATTGTCCCAGAGTCGGCAACGCCACCGGCCACTCGCGGTGATGGATGCCGGGACGGACGCGGGTAAGGTCCGGCGCCCCCGGATCCCCCCTGAAACCTGCCCGACCCCGGAGGCGCCGGCCTTTGCCACCGTTCACCAGTCGACTCCCGATCTGCTTGCTTCGCTAGAGGCCAAGGGCCCGTATGCTCGACTCGTGGACATCCTGGTCGCAACGACAGACGGCATACACCCCGTCGGCGCCGGAGACGCAGCGCGGGCTCCGCGCGGGGTCGACATGACCGCACTCGCCGTCGGATCGGACGGGTTGTGGGCGATCGGAGACAGCTCGACGATCTGGCACCATCCGATGGCGGGAGACGGTCACGTCGTGGCGCAGATCGAGGGGCGGGCCACCTGCCTGCTGCCGACCAGCGACGGCGGCGTCTGGATCGGTGCCGCCCGGGCCGCCATGTTCCGGCTCCAGCAGCACGGGGTGGAGCGGGTCGAGGCCTTCGACCGGGTTCCGGGACGGGAGGCGTGGTACACCCCGTGGGGTGGTCCCCCGGACGTCAGGTCGCTGGCACAAGGCGGCGACGGGACCCTCTACGCGAATGTCCACGTCGGCGGAGTCGTCGTATCTCACGACGGCGGTGAGACGTGGACCGACAGCATGGACATCGACAACGATGTCCACGAGGTCACCGGCCACCCCACCAGGGACAACGAGGCATACGTTGCCGCCGCCGTCGGACTCGGTGTGACCCGCGACTCGGGCGGGACCTGGGAGTTCTTCGATACCGGCCTTCACGGTCGCTACTGCCGCGCCGTCGCCGTTGCCGGCGACACGGTGTTCGTCAGCGCGTCGCTCGGATCGAGCGGCGCCCGGGCCGCTCTCTATCGGGTTCCGGCGTCCCTCGGCGAGCCCGCCGAACAGTGTCGCAACGGCCTTCCCGAGTGGTTCTCGACGAACCTCGATACGTTCTGTGTGGCCGTGCAGGGATCGAACGTCGTGGCCGCCGATGCCGACGGCACCGTCTACCTGTCCACGAACGAAGGTGATTCGTGGTCCGTCGTCGAGCGGGAGCTCCCCGGCCCGCGGGCCGTTCTCATCGTCGGCGACGCGTGAGTTCAGTCGCCGGCTGAATTCGATTCGACCCGGATCGGGTCGTGGAAGAACGTGCGAACCGTCGGGTAAGCCAACTCGACGTCTGGTTCGAGGGCGAAGCCATCGAGAATCGAGCGCCACACGACGTCCTCGACGGCGCGTCGTTTGCGTACTTCGACGAGCAGCCGGCCGGTGAGCTGCACCCCCGAGTCCTTCACCGTGAGATAGACCCGCGGCGTCAGGTGGGTGTACATGATCCGGTACTCCGCAGCCGTCTTGCGTAACTCGGCCTGCGCCCTGATCGGATCGTGATGCGGGGCGTGCTCCTCGAGTGCCCGCTGGATGACCTCCTGGGCGCGCCGCCAGTCGGATTCGAACGTGATCAGCACCTCGATCTCGTGCCAGATGAACTCGAAGCCTTCGGTGTAGTTGGCCAGCGGCATCGTGAACACGAGACCGTTGGGAACATGCATGATGCGGCCGGTGCTCTGGTCGGCGTGGACCCAGTTCCCTACTTCGAGCATGCTGAATCGAAACGCCCGGATGTCGACGACATCTCCGATGTCGCCACCGATCTCGACGCGATCGCCCAGCCGGAAGGGGCGACGGATGAGGATGTAGAGGAACCCGGCCAGGTTCTTGAGCACATCGGCCAGGGCGATGGCGACACCCGCCGAAAGAAGACCGAGGTAGGTGCCGTACCCGCCTCCTTCGAGCCAGAGGCGTCCCAGGATGAGGCCGCCGATCACGAAGACCGTGTAGCTCATGATCTTGCGAATCCGGTACCAGTGGGATTCGTCGGCGATGCGGCTCTGAGCGACGCGAACCACGGCGAGTCGCACCAACGTGAGTCCGACGAGAAGTAGGCCGGTGATCACCCACTTGGCGGCCACCGTCGATAGGTCGAAGGTCGTCTTCAGCCACTCGAGCACGACGGCAGCGTACGTCGCCGCCGGGCAGAATCCGCGGAAATCGACTCCTTCGCATCTGGTACGTTCGCCGTCTCACGAGGAGGTGCAGGTGCCAACCGTCGAACTCGAGGTCACCGATCACATCGCGGCGGTGACGATCAACCGTCCGCAGCAGCGGAACGCGCTGAGTCCCGAGGTCCTGATCCTGCTCGCCGACATCTGGGACCGTGTCGCCTCCGATGCGGACATTCGAGTCGCGATGATCACCGGCGCCGGCGAGACCGCCTTCTGTGCCGGAGCCGATCTCGGATTACTCATCCCGCTCATCACCGGGGATCGCGAGCCGGTCGACGACTTCGACCGCGCCTACCTCGCCGATCCCGGAGTCGGGCAGAAGGCGTTGCTGCGTACGTTCGACCCCGGGAAACCGGTCATCGCCGCCGTCAACGGCACGGCCATCGCGGGCGGCCTCGAGCTGATGCTCGCGTGTGACCTGCGCGTCGCCGCCGACGGGGCTCGCCTGGGCCTGCAGGAGGCGAAGTGGGGTCTGTTTCCTCTCGGTGGTGCGACCGCTCGCCTTCCGCGTGAGATCCCGTTCGCACCCGCGATGGAGCTCCTCCTGACCGGCAACCTGATCGATGCCGGTCGGGCCCATGCGCTTGGACTCGTCAACCACGTCGTACCGCAATGGGAGGTGGTGTCGTACGCCCGCCACCTCGCCGGGGTGATAGCAGCGAACGGCCCGGTGGCAGTGCAGGCGATCCGGGCGTCGGCACGCGCAGGATTGGGACGCCCCACCGCAGAGGCACTCGACCTCGAGCTCGAGATCGGCATGCCGATCTTTGCGACCGACGACGCCCGCGAGGGGCCACGCGCCTTCATGGAGAAGCGGAAGCCCCATTTCGAAGGCCGGTAGCCCGCAAGCATCCGCCCACCGGCTCCTCGACCCGGCCTCACTCGTATGCGATCGCCTCGAGGATGTTGAGCTTGGCCGCCCGGCGTGCCGGTGACGTCGCCGCGAACACCCCGGCGAGCGTGGCGATGATGAGAAGCGTGACCAGCGAGCCAACCGGAATCGCAAACGCGTTGAACCCGAAGTCGGCGGCGGCGCGTACGACCACGAATCCGAAGAAGACGCCGAGACCCACGCCGAGCAGAGCACCGAAGGCGGCGATGATCATCGCTTCGTACCGGACCATGCGGCGCGTCTGGCGGCGGCTCAGGCCGACGGCGCGCAGCAATCCGATCTCGCGGGTCCGCTCGACCACCGACAGCGCAAGCGTGTTGGTGATTCCGAGCAGCGCAATGATGAGGGCCAACGTGAGCAGCACACTCACGATCGCCAACAGCTGAGCCAGTGCGTCCTCCGTCGACTGGCGGAACTCGGCGAGCGATTGAAACTCGACGTTCGGGTACCGCTCCTCGAGAGGCTGAACCGCCGCCTCGGCGTCGGCTGCATCGACGCCGGCTGCGACGTTGGCGAACACGATGAAGTCGAGGGCATCGGGGAAGTTGGCGGCGTGGAAGTCGTATCCGACCGTGAAGCTGCCGATGAGCGCCTCCTCGGCTTCGTAGATCCCGACGACCGGAACTTGCTGAACGCCGGTCGCTGCGAACGTCACGGTCACGACGTCGCCGACGCTCCAGTCGAGGTCCGCGGCGGCGTCGACGTGCACGGCGAAGCCCGGCCCGGCGAGATCGGCGACCGAGCCCACGACGAAGTCGACGTTGGTGACCTCCAGTATGCGCGCCGGATCGATCGCCCCCAGCTGCTTGCGGTCGCCCTCGTACTCGAACTCACCAAACCGCACACCGGTGGCGACGTCGATCTCGGGCAACGCCTCCAGATCCCGGGCCAGCTGCGGGCTGATGGGCAACGGAGGCCCGCTCGCCGGCGTGGAAACGATCAGGTCGGCGGCAACAGCATCCTCGATCACCGCGCCGGCCGAGACGGTCAACGACTCGGTGAACACCATCGCGAAGCTCACCAGGGCCACCCCGATCATCAGGGCGGCGGCCGTCGCCGCGGTACGCACCGGACGCCGCGTGGCGTTCTCACGCGCCAGCAGGCCGATCATGCCGAAGAGGCGGTGCGCCGGCCAGCCGACGATGTTGGCCACCCGCCCGGCGAACAGCGGGCTGAGGAACGCCACACCGAGAAAGACGAGGATCACACCCATGCCGAGAAGCAGGAAGGCGTTACCGACGCCGGTGAACAGGCCCACGAGCAGCAGCACGACACCGAGCCCGGTGAGGCCCGATCCGAACGCGGCCCGCCGCCCCCCGGTTGCCTTCGGGGTGATGCTCACATCGCGCATGGCGGCGATCGGCGGAACCCGGGACGCCGAGAGAGCCGGAACGACGGCCGCCAGCGAGGTGACGACCACGCCGACGACCATGCCGACGATGATGGTCCGCGCCTGGAAGACGAGCCCCGTCGACGGCAGATCGGCCCCGAAGGCCGCAAAGGCGCCCTTGAGACCGATGGCGACAAGAGCGCCGGCAACGATCCCGACCGCCGACGCCACCAGGGCCACCAGCAGGGCCTCGGCCAGCACCATCATCGTCACTTGTCCGCCGCTGGCCCCAACCGCGCGCAACAGCGCTAGTTCCTTGCGACGCTGCGAGACGATGATCGAGAACGTGTTGGCGATGATGAAGGCGCCGACGAAGACGGCGACGCCGGCGAAGACGAGCAAGAAGATGTTGAAGATATCGAGGAAGCCTTCGTTTATCTGGTCCGATGCCTCATCGTTGAGAACGTCCTGGGTAACGGCTTCAAACCCGCTGGGAAGGATGGCGGCGATCGCGGCCTGAGCCTCTTCGCGGGTCACCCCCGGAGCGGCGGCGACGTCGATCGACGTGAACTCGCCGGCAGAGTCCGTGAGCCGTTGCGCTTCGGCGGTTTCGAACGCGGCGACGGTGGCGCCCAGGAAGTTGTCGAGTTCGCCGAATCCGAAGATCCCGACGATCTCGAACTCTTCGGGAGGCAGGATGGTCAGGATCCTGACGCGATCTCCGACGACGAAGCCGTTGTCTTCGGCCGTGAACGCGTCCATGGCGACCTCGCCGGGACCGAGCGGTGCCCTCCCCTCCCGCAGATCCGCCAGATTGAGTTCGTCGGACTCGTTCCAGTTGACACCGAGCGTCGGCGGGCCCTGGGGCGCGATCGCCTTGCCGTCTTTGTCCAGAAACTGGGCATACCCGACGACGACGCCGTCGGCGGCGGCCACGTCGGGAAGAGCCCGGATGTCGTCGACCAGATCGGCCGGTACTCGCGCCCTTCCTCCGGTGGCCGACTGGACACTCGTGAACGCGGCTTCGGCGCGCACCGAGACGTCGATACCCGAGTTCAATTCGCTGAAGACGTCGGAAAAGGCAGCGCGCAGGGTGTCGGTGAGGATGAAGGTGCCCGACACGAAGGCGACACCCGAGACGATGGCGAGCGCCATGAGGAACAGTCGCAGCTTGTGACCGGCGATGCTCTTGACGGCGGCGCGCAACATGGCTCAGCGCTCCAGCTTGTGCATGCGCCCGATCACCGCCTCGGCGTCCGGATTGCGCAGTTCGTCGATGATTCGTCCGTCCTGGAGGAACACGACCCGATCCGAATACCCGGCGGCGACGGGGTCGTGGGTCACCATCACGATCGTCTGTCCGAGATCACGGACGGCCGCCTGCATGAAGGTGAGCAGCTCGGCCGAGGAGCGCGAATCGAGGTTGCCGGACGGTTCGTCGGCGAACACGATCTCGGGTCTCGACACGAGAGCGCGCGCCGCAGCAACCCGCTGCTGCTGGCCGCCGGAGAGCTCCGAGGGACGATGCCGTAACCGATCGCGCAGCCCGACCGCATCGATGACCCGGTCGTACCACTCGGGATCGGGGTCACGTCCGGCAATTGCGAGCGGCAACGTGATGTTCTCGGCTGCGTTCAGGGTGGGAATGAGGTTGAAGGCCTGGAAGACGAATCCGACGCTCTCCCTCCGGACCAGCGTCAGTTCCTTCTCCTTGAGCTTGGTGAGATCGATCTCCCCGATGAACGTCGTTCCCGTGGTGAGGTCGTCCAGGCCGGCCATGCAGTGCAACAGGGTGGACTTCCCCGATCCGGACGGGCCCATGATTGCGGTGAAGCGGCCTCGCTCGAACTCGACCGTGATCCCGTCCAGGGCACGCACAGCAGTCTCGCCCTCCCCGTAGACCTTGACGGCATCGACGGCATGGGCTGCAAGGCCGGTCATCACGTCAGTCATCGGCGTCGTCCTTCCGCTCGATCTCGATGGTGTAGTCGGC
>JBFIQU010000002.1:0-25689 GCA_041609395.1 Acidimicrobiia bacterium
CCACCGATCCGGTGACCAGTGAATAGCCCTCGACTCCCGTGTTGAAGGAGGCATGCTCGGCGGCGGCGGAAGCCGCGGCCTCGCGGGAACACCCGGTCGATGAACCTACGGTCAGCGCTTCGACGGTGCTCCAGTCTGCGACGGCGAGCGCAGCGACGTAGCGATAGGTGGCATCGACGACGAGCTCGCGGTTCGTGGGCGGCGCAGCCATTCCAGGAATCTGGCTTGGTACGGGGATCGGCGGAGCGGCGACGCCGGGCGGTTCGACCGGTTCATCTTCCACGACGAGGGACGGCGCAGCGATCGTCGTCGTCGTCGACGACTCGAAATCCTCCGGGGTGACGACCTGACCTGCGTCGGCGGCAGCGGCTGCGGCTTCCGCCTGGGCTATGGCCTGCTCGAGTTCGGGCGGAACCTCGTCGACCGACTCTCCACCGCCACAGGCGGTCAGCAGGAGGGCTCCGGCGGCGGCCAGGATCATCACGCGGTTGCGAAGCTTCACAGACATATCAGAGCTTGCTTCGGCGCCCACGACCGACCCCTTGAGCGATGCAGTTGCGGGGCGAGCGGCCCCGTCAGATGGTGAGAAACCGGCGCAGCGAGCGCAGCACGATGGCCGGGTTGTTCGCATCGACCGACTCGTCGGCCTGATGGGCCTCGGCGGTCTCCCCCGGGCCGTAGTTGACGGCAGGCACGCCGATCTCTGTGAGTCGCGCCACGTCGGTCCACGCCTGTTTGGCGGTGACGTTGGCGCCCGCCGCCTCGACGAGGCGATCCATGTGCGGATTGCCGACCGGGACCGATGCCGCCGGTGCCCGATCGAGGACCGTGATCTCGTCGGCGCCGGCGGCGACCTCTCGCAAACGTTCTTCGGCCGCAGCCAGGGTCAACGAAGGGGGGAACCGGTAGTTGAGGTTCAGGTCGAACCGGGCCGGAATGATGTTGCGGGCGATGCCGCCCGTGGCGGTGGTGACGCTGAACACCTCACGGAACTCGAATCCGTCGACGGTGACGGCGATGGGCCGCATGGCATGGAACCGGTCCAACCAGGCTCCGGCCTTGGTGACCGCGTTCTCTCCGAGCCACGGCCTCGCACTATGGGCGGCTTTGCCGACGAACGACACCGTGGCGTTCATTGCCCCCTGGCATCCCACCTGGATCTCGCAATCGGTGGGTTCGAGCACGACGGCGAACTCGGCGTCCGCCAGCCACGGCGCCCGCTCCAGCACCTCGATCAGGCCGTTTTCGTCCGCCGGACCCTCTTCCCGGTCGTAGAACACGCCGACGACGTCGTACGGACCGTTGCGCACGCCGCCATCTTCGAGGACGTGGATCATCACGGCCACGCCCGATTTCATGTCCGAAGCACCCAGCCCGTAGATGCGCCCGGCCGCCTCGTAGGCGTCGCCCTGACCCTGGGCGGGAACCGTATCGATGTGCCCGTAGAGCGACAGCATGGGCTTCCCGGTGCGCTTGCCGACCACGAGGCTGTTGCCGATCCGATTGACGCCGTCCAGCCCCCACACCGGGAGCAGGCGCTCCGCGATCGCGGTGCACAGGCGGCCCTCACTACCGATCTCGGACCTGACGTCGATGAGTTCCAGCAGCGTGGCGTTGACGGGGTTCATACCGGCACCTCGAAGACCCGCAGTGCTTCCTCGAGCGACGTGCGATCCGCGGTTCCCTCGTCGCGATACCCGATGATGAGCGGCGTGTGCAGGGCGTACGATCCCGCGGGAAACTCCTTGGTTCGAGTGCCGGGCACGACGACGGCATTGGCCGGGACCCGGCCGCGGTGCTCGACCGGGGCGGGCCCGGTGACGTCGATCACAGGGATCGTTCGGGTGATGGTCGTGTTGGCGCCGAGAACCGCACCTCGCTCGACGATGACGCCCTCGACCAGGATCGACCGACTGCCGATGAAGGCGCCGTCCTCGACGATGACCGGACGGGCTCCTGGAGGTTCGAGGACGCCCCCGATCCCGACACCGCCGGACAGGTGGACGTTGCGGCCGATCTGTGCGCACGAGCCAACGGTCGCCCACGTGTCGACCAGGGTCCCGGAGCCGACCCGGGCACCGATGTTGACGTAACCCGGCATGACGACGACCCCCGGCTCGCAGAAGGCTCCGTACCGAACGACACCCGGAGGAACCACCCGAACTCCGGCTTCACCCAGGTTCTTCTTCGTCGGGATCTTGTCGTGGAACTCGAGGGGGCCTGCGGTCCACGTCTCCAACCCGGCAAGGCGGAAGTAGAGCAGGATCGCTTCCTTGATCCACGAGTGGACGACCCACTCACCCGCCTCGTTCTGCTCGGCGACCCTGAGCTCACCCCGGTCGAGGGCGGCGATGGTCGACCGAACGGCCTCCTCGGCGTCGGAGAGACGGCCGAGGTCGGCATAGGCGGCTTCGATCAGTTCCCGGTCAGACACGCTTGGACTACCTCCACGGCGGCTTCACATTCCTCCAGGGTGGGCACGAGGGCGAGACGAAGATAGCCCTCTCCGCCCGCTCCGAACGCCGACCCCGGTGACACGACAACACCCTGTTCCAACAGGCTCGTGGTCGCGACCAGTTCGTCGGGGACCCGGACCCACACATACAACCCGGCTCCGGACGCCACGACCTCGAATCCGATGGCATCGAACGCCCGGCGCAACGTATCGCGCTTTGCGGTGAACAGCTTCCGGCGTTCCGCAGCGTGGACATCGTCCGACCACGCCGCCGCGGCCGCCGCCTGGACGAACTCCGGCGACGCAACACCGATGGACGAACGCATGCCGCGCAACGCGGCGATGGCGGCTGCGTCCCCGACGATGGCGCCGCTCCTGTAGCCGGTCATGCCCGATCGCTTGGAACAACTGAAGTACGCGAGGATTCCGCGATAGTCGCCGGCAGCCACCTGAAGGATCGAGGGCGGTGGCGTGTCGTCGTAGAGATCGGCGTAACACTCGTCGACGGCCAGGATCGCCCCCGTCGCGCGGGCCCTGCGCAGCAGCGCGCCGAGATCGCCGGTCGAGGTGATCGATCCGGCCGGATTGTGTGGACTGCATACCCACACGAGACGCGCCCGCGCCCACACCTCGTCTGCGATGTCGGCGGCTCGCATCACGAAATCGCCGTCGAGACGAACGGGATGGGTCTCGGCTCCCGCGAAGCGAGCTCCGCGCTCGTACACCGGGTATCCGGGCGTGCCGTAGACGACCACGTCCCCGGCCCCCGACTCGATGAACGCCAGCGGCGTCGTGAAGATCCCTTCCTTCGACCCGGCGGTCGGGAGCACTTCCGTGTCGGGGTCGACGAGCACACCGAACCTGCGCTCGAGGTAGCCGGCCACCGCCTCCCGCAGCGTCGGGAGTCCTGCCGCCGTCGGATACTGCGACACGTCGGGGACGGCCGCCTTGAGCGCCTCCGGTATGAACGGCGGCGTCGGCTCACGCGGGTCGCCGATCGAGAAGTCGATGAGGCGTTCGCCGGCATCCCGCATGCGGCGGGCGCGCTCGTGGATGGCAGCGATCGGGTAGGTGCCGAGTTCCTCGAGGACCGGGTTGAGGTGCATCGCCCGCACGCTATCACCGTAAGAATCGAGCGCGCCGTACCATGCGCCGGTGACCAACCGGCAGTACCGACTCGTCCTGTTCGGCCTCGGAGCCGTGTTCGTTGCGGTGGTAGCCGTCGCCATCGCCATCAACCCGCGCACCGGACCGGTCGTGCTACCGGCACCCATCGAGGATCTCGATCCGGGCCCCAACGAGCTGATGCTGCGGCAGGGCATCCTGTCGATCGATCTCGAGATCGGATACGAGATGGAGCTGTTCATCAACGATCGGCCCGTCCCCGCGACCGAGATCCAGGAAATCGTGGGCACCGGCATCCGGCGCTGGGCGCCGCAGACAGACGGCGTCGTGGAAGAGTGGCCCCCCGGGGACTACCGGGTACGAGTCACGTGGAACAGTACGACGGGCCTTCCCGATCCGGGGACGTACGCCTGGACGTTCCGGGTCCAATAGCCGTCATATCGCCGATCCGGAGTGCGGATCGAAGAAGCGCAGCCGCTCCGCCGCAACCCCGAACGCGACGCGATCACCCCGCGAGACATTCGCATCCGACCCGAGCCTGGCCGTATATCGAGCCGGACCGCTCCCGTCGATGGGTGCGGCGTCGTTGCTGAAATGGATGAGCCGGTGGGATCCGGTGAACTCGACCAGGTCGACAACCCCTCCCAAGGACACGCCTGCGGCGGATTCCGGAACCGCGCCGGCGTGGAGATCCTCGGGGCGCACGCCCATGATGACTTCTTCGTCGGCGTAGGGCATGAGCCTCACCGCGGTCAGATCGGGAAGCGGCAGACGGCGGGAACCGACTTCGAGAACCGTGCGCTCGGCTTCGATGGTCACCCATGCTCGCACGAGGTTCATCGGCGGCGATCCGAGGAATCCGGCCACGAAGATGCTGGCGGGATTCTCGTAGACGTCGGCAGGAGCCCCGATCTGCTGCAGCCGGCCGGCGTCCAGAACCCCGACCCGGTCGGCGAGGCTCATCGCTTCGGCCTGGTCGTTCGTCACATAGACGATCGTGGTGGCCCGCTCGTCGCGGAGCCGCCGCAGGTCGTGGAGCGCCCGTTCCCGGGCTCTGGCGTCCAGTTTTGCCAGCGGCTCGTCGAAGAGAACAACGTCGACCTCCCTCACCAGAGCCCGTCCCAACGACACGTTCTGCCGCTCGCCCTCCGAGAGCTGTGCCGGGCGCCGATCCAGCTGCCGAAACAGACGCATCCGCTCGCTGATCCCCGCCACTCGCTCATCGATTTCGTCGCTTTCGGTACCCGCCACCAGCAAAGGAAACGCCAGGTTGTACCGCGCATCACGATTGGGGATGAGTCCGGCTTCCACGCCCACCATCGCAACATTGCGCGCATCGGCGGAGAGTTCCGCCGTTTCCTGCGTTCCGATCGTGATCGCCCCGGAATCGGGATGCGCGAGCCCGGCGATCATGCGCAGCACGGTGGTCTTGCCACTGCCCGAAGGTCCGAGAAAAGCGAAGAACTCAGCAGCCTCGATCAGGAGGTCGAGACCGGCGACGGCGAGTTCGCCGCCGAACGACTTCTCGACGCCTCGCAAGGTGATCGCTCGCATTCTTCGAGAGTATCGCTCAGAGGGGTGCAGCGAGTCCCGCGGCGTCCGGGCCACCCTCCAGGAGCCGCTCGAGGGCCGCCTCGTCCAGAATGGGAACTCCCAGCTCCTCGGCCTTTGCCAGCTTCGATCCCGGCGACTCACCCACGACCACGGCGGTCGTCCGCTTCGACACCGATCCGGTCACCTTGCCACCACGGTTCTCAATCGCCGCTTTGACGTCGTCGCGCGACCGCCCGGCCAGGGTACCGGTGACGACAACGGTGACTCCCGCGAGCAGATCCGACCCCCCCTCCTCGTCCTGGGGATCGGCGAGGCGGACTCCGGCCGCGCCGAGCCGATCGACGAGAGCCCGGTTCTCCGGGTCCCGGGCCCAGCTCCGAATCGACAGCGCCAGTTCGGGCCCGATGCCGTCGACGTCGGTCAGTTCCTCCTCGGTGGCGTCGAGAAGGCGCGGCAAGCTCCGAAACCGGCGAGCCAACGTGCGGGCGACCGTGCCTCCGACACCAGGAATCCCGAGCGCCGTCAACAGCCGGGCGACGGGCCGGTCCCGGGCGGCATCGACGGCTGCTACCAGATTGGCCACCGACGTCTCTCCCCATCCGTCGAGCTGCAGCAATCGATCGGGATCGAGCCCGAACACGTCGGACGGATCGCGGAGCATCCCCAGGTCGATCAACAGATCGACCGTCTTGTATCCGAAGCCTTCGACATCCATCCCGTCGCGCGACACGAAATGGGACAGGTATTCACGAAGGCGGCTCGGGCAGTCGAAGCCCCCGGTGCAACGAGCCGCCACTTCACCACCGCTGCGAACGATGGGATGACCGCAGAAGGGACACTCGGCGGGCATCGACCACGGCTTCGTCCCGCGCGGTCGCATCGACTCGACGGGTCCCATGACCTGGGGGATCACATCGCCCGCCCGTCGCACCACGACCGTGTCACCGATCCGGACGTCCTTCCGCCGCACCTCGTCCTCGTTGTGCAGCGTCGCGTTGGTCACGGTCACCCCGCCCACGAAGACCGGATCCAGGACGGCATACGGGGTCGCCACACCCGTTCTCCCGATGTTGATCCTGATGTCGACGAGCCGGGTGGTCTTCTCCTCCGGAGGGAACTTGTACGCAATCGCCCAGCGCGGGCTCTTGGCGGTGAAGCCCGTCTCACGCTGCGCGGCGAACGCGTCGACCTTGACCACCGCACCGTCGATCTCGTAATCGCGATCGTGGCGGGTCTCCAGGAGCTCGTCGACATACGCCACCACCTCGTCGACGGAGCCGACGCGACGGGACGCGGGGTTGGTCCGGAACCCCAGTTCGGCAAGCCACTGCAGGGACTCCCATTGCGAACCGAGATCGGATTGCCCGGCGCGGTATCCCACCTGATATACCCAGATCGACAGGTTGCGGCCCGCCGTGACGGCGGGGTCTTTCTGCCGGACAGAACCGGCCGCCGTGTTCCGCGGGTTGACGTACTCGGGTTCACCCGCGTCGGCTTGGCGGCGGTTGAGCTCCTCGAACGCGGACACGGGCATGTAGATCTCGCCCCGTACTTCGAGAACGGACGGCGCCTGCCCGCGCAGCTCCAGAGGAACCGCGCCGATCGTGCGGACATTGGCCGTGACGTCTTCCCCGACTACCCCGTCGCCTCGCGTCGCCGCCCGGGAGTACCGCCCGTTCTCGTACGTCAGCGAGACGGCCAGCCCGTCGATCTTCGGTTCGCACACGTAGGCATCGGGGGCAGTGCCCAGGATCCGTTCCAGGCGGCTCTCCCAGGCGAGCAACTGCTCCTTGGAGTCGGCGTTGTCGAGAGAGAACATCCGCTCCCGGTGCTGCACCGGCGCAAATATCGAATCGGGGGGCGCGCCGACACGCTGCGTCGGTGACAGCGGATCGATGAGTTCCGGGTGGTCTCGTTCGAGCCGCTCCAATTCCTTGAACAAGGCGTCGTATTCGGCGTCCGAGATCTCGGGGTCGTCGAGGACGTGATAGCGGTGCAGGTGGTGGCGTATCTCCGCACGCAGCTCGGCGATGCGGGTTGCCGGGTCAGAAGTCGGCATGCGCCTCCCCCACGACCATCCTGACCGTGGCCGCCACGTGTTCCGCCTGCGCCACGGTCAGGCCGGCGAGGCCGCATGCGGGCGAGACCCAGATCTCGCCCGCCAGTCGATCGATTGGAGCCCCGGCCATGATGAGCGTGCCCTCGTACCGGCGCAGCCGCGCCGAGAGGTCCTCCACATCCGGAAGAGGCGGGGCGCTCGCCGGAACCACGCCCCACATGATCTTCATCCCCTCGGCAACTGCTGCGGCAACCGCCTCGGCTGCCCCCCCGAAGTCGCCGGCGATCGCCGCGACGTCGAAGGAGAGGAAATCAGGACGCAACGACGCAACCAGACCCCAGTCCGTGTCGCCGCAGCAATGGATTCCCGTCTCGATGTCGACGGCGTCCAGGGCGGCGGCGATGGCGGTTGCTGCGCGGTCGGGATCGACCGGGAACCGGGGAACACCGAGGCCGACCAGGGCTGGTTCGTCGTACACGAGAACGACGCGCGACTCAGGAAGGCGGTTCTGCAGCCAGGCGACGTGCCGCCGCACCCGGCTCTCCAATCCTTCGGCGACCTCGTCCCACAGCCCGGCGCCGTCATGACCGCCGGCCAGCAGCGCGGTGGCGAGGGTCACCGGACCTGTTGCCTGCGTCTTGACGATCGGTGGGTCCCGGTCGAAGGAGTCGAGCAGGGCCGCCGCTCCTATGAATGCCTCATGGCGCGGTCCGATCGGCGTGCCGCAGCGGAGTCCCAAACCGCCGGGATCCGGGCCGCATCCGGCCAGGCCATCCCCCCACTGCAGCAGCATCCCTTCCTCGTTGTGCCGGTTCGGCAGCTGTGGCAGGTACGGCACATCGGCGGTCTCCAGGACGAACGCGGCGGCCGCGTCCGGGTCGTCGTGCGGCAGACTCCCGACGCCCGTCGCGAGGATGGTCATCGCAGGACTCCGGCGATGACGCCGCCTCCGAGCACCTCGTCGCCGCTGTAGAACACCGCCGACTGGCCCGGAGCCACGCCCGAGACCGGATCCGCAAACCTCACAGTCGTGCCGTCGATGCGAGCCGTTACGGGCGGACTGCGGTACCGCACCTGGACGTCGACCTGACCGTGATGGGGGCGGTCGGTCCACGACAGCTGCTCGACCACGCAGCCCTCTACGAGCGTGTCGTCGCGCCGACCGATCACGACGGTGGACGTGGCCGGCTGGATGTCGACCACATACCGGGGCTCGCCTGCGGCAATGCCGAGTCCCTTGCGCTGCCCGATCGTGTAATCGACGGTACCGGCGTGACGACCGACCTCGACGCCTGCCAGATCCACGATGCGGCCGGGCCGGCTCGCCGCAGGTTCATGGGTGCGAATGAAATCTCGGTAGTCCCCCTCGACGAAGCAGATGTCCTGCGAATCGGGCTTTCCCGCCACGTTGAGTCCCAGTCGGGTTGCCTCCTCCCGGACCCGGGCCTTGGTCAGGTGGCCGATCGGCAACACGACCCGGGCCAGATCCGGCTGGGTCAGCATGTGAAGAACGTACGACTGGTCTTTGCGACGATCCGCGCCCCGCAGCAACCGGTAGCGGCCGTTGCGCCGCTCGACCCGGGCGTGGTGCCCGGTTGCCAGGTGATCGCACCCCAGCTGCGTCGCTCGCTGCAGCAGCGCCCGGAAGCGAACCCGTCGATTGCACTCGATACACGGATTGGGGGTTCGACCGGCCATGTACTCGGCGGCGAACCGATCCACGACCGCTGCGGTGAACTCGGCGACGTAGTCGAGCACGTAGTACGGGATGTCGAGCTGGGCCGCGACCCGCCGGGCATCGTTGGCGTCGGACACCGTGCAGCAGCCGGTCGTGGGCATCCGTCCGTCCTCCGTCTCCCACTGCTTGAGCGTCACCCCGACCACGTCGTGCCCCCTCTCGACGAGGAGGGCGGCGGCGACGGCGCTGTCGACACCCCCGCTCATGGCCACGAGCACCTTCATCGAAGGCTCTCCACGATCGCAGCCAGCTCGTCGGCGGCGCGCTTGCCGTCGCCGGGAACCGTCGTCCACCCGAACGTGACGCGTACCGCCTCACGAGCCTCCTGGGGTGTCCGCCCCATCGCGGCGAGCACGTGTGAGATCTCCATGGCTCCGCTGTGACATGCAGATCCGGCAGAGGCGGCGATGCCGGCGGCATCGAGGCGGATCAGCAGCGTCTCGGCGTCGATGCCCGGGACGCGGAAGTGTGAGTGCTGCACGAGACGTATCCCGGGCTCTGCAGTGAACTCCACATCCGGAATGGCCGCGGCCAGGGTTGCCTCGAAGGTGTCGCGCTCGAAGGCCACCGACTCGCAGAATCCGGCTCGGCCGGCGACCGTCGCCCGCAGGGCCGCAGCCATACCCACGATCCCTGCCACGTTGTGCGTACCGGACCGCCTGCCCAGCTCCTGACCTCCGCCGTGAACCACCGGGTCGAGCTCGATACCGTCCCGGATATAGAGGGCCCCGACGCCCTTCGGGCCCCCGAACTTGTGGGCCGCAATCGACACCAGGTCGGCGCCGAGCGCAGCAACGTCGAGCGGCTCGGAAATCACGGCCTGGACGGCGTCGGTGTGGACCGGGGCGGAGAAGTCCAACGACCGCAGAGCTGCCACGACATCCGGGACCGGCTGCCGCACACCGGTCTCGTTGTTCGCCGCCATGACCGACACGATGGCCGTGTCCGGGCCGCACTGCGCGGCCACGGAAGCCGGATCGACACGACCCTGCTCATCGACCTCAGCGATATGCACATCACAGCCGATTCGTGCTGCGTACTGCGCCGCCGCCAGGACTGCCTCGTGTTCGACCGCCGTTGTGACCACGGAACCCCGGGTGCGTAACGCCCGACCCAGCACCGCGAGATTGTCGGCCTCGGTGCCTCCCCCGGTGAAGACGATTTCGGACGAACGGGCTGCACCGATCAGCTCGGCGACCTCGTCGCGGGCTCCCTCGAGAGCGTTCCGAGCGTGCCGTGAAATGGCGTGGAGGCCGGATGGGTTGCCGAAGTCGCCGGCCAGGTACGGAGCCATGGCAGCGCGGGCTTCCGGTCGCAGCGGTGTGGTCGCGGCGTGATCGAGATAGAGCACGACCTTCGATTCTCGCAGGGCCCGGCGCCAATGGCTATCGACACGGTCTGCCGGTCACAGAACGAAACGCGTTCATCGTGGGTGCCGGTGGAGCGGTGGGGCCGCGATAGTGGTGATGGAGCGGCCCGACGGTGAAGAGCAGGCGGTCAGGAGGATCGCCACCCCGATCGCGGCGCGGCGGTTCACTCGAGGTCCTCGAGACGGGCCAGCAGGCGGTCCCGCACCGACTCTCCCTTCTGGCGCGCGGGAGTGGCGGCGATGCGCCATCCCTTGCGGGACGAATAGGTCAGGGCCGGTTCCTCGAGGCGTCCCTCCCCGACCCGGACGACCCGCGCCATCAAGACGACATGGTCGGCGAGCTCCACGCGATCGACCACGTCGGCCTTGAGCCAGGCGACGCAGTCCCGAATGACCGGAAGGCCATCGACGTCGTCGAAATAGTCCCCGAAGTGCTTGAACCGCCGTCCGGGATACGAGAAGTACTGGGCTTGCTCGATCTGGTCTCCGGCGAGCAACGAAACGGTGAACCAGCCCTCGGTGTCGATGAGGGGATAGGTGTCGTGCTTCGGCGATATCGAGGCGGTGATGATCGGCTCGACGAACGAGACCTGACAGACCCAGGTCGACGTGTATCCCCGCACCATGTCCCCCGATCGACACGCCACGACATGGGCGCCGTAGGTCATCTGTCCCAGCGAGCGCTTGAGTTCCGGATCGATCATGACGGCCCACCGATTGTCCGATACCACAGGGAGGGTCGGGCCGGTACGCTAGCCAGCCATGCAGCCGTCTCCGGTAGAAGTGAGTGTCGACATCCCGGCGTCGCGCGAAGACGTCTGGAACGAAGTGGCCCGTCTCGAAGACCATGTCGAGTGGATGGCCGACGCCCACCGCATCGATTTCATGACGGATCAGCGCCGCGGCGTCGGCACCCGGATGTCGGTGGCGACGCGATTCGGACCGCTGCGCACCAGCGACGAGATGGAATTCACCGCCTGGGAGGAACCACGGCGGATGGCGGTCCGCCACGAAGGCCTGTTCACCGGGTCCGGTGAGTTCATCCTCGATGCGCTCGACGAATCCACAACCCGGTTCACCTGGCGCGAATCGATCCGCTTCCCGTGGTACTTCGGCGGCCCGCTCGGGGCCTGGGCGGCACGTCCGGTGTTCACCTGGGTATGGCGCCGCAACCTCGACCGGTTTCGAGAGCGCTTCACCTCCCGGTGAACTCGGGCTCCCGCTTCTCCAGAAACGCACCGACACCCTCCCGCGCATCGTCTGTGGTGAAGCACGTCGAAAATCCCTCGCGTTCGAGCCGCAGCGCGTCGTCCATGGGGCGGCCCCACCCTTCGTTCATGGCGTGCTTGGCGGCCCCAATCGCGGCGGTGGCGCCCCGGGCCCAGACGGCGGCGTCGGCGAGCGCCACCTCGAGCAGGTCGGCGGCCGGAATCACCTTGGTGGCGATTCCGACCCGCAACGCTTCGTCGGCGGGGACGAAGCGCCCGGAGTAGACGAGCTCTTTGGCGAGGGCCCACCCGCACAGGCGAGACAGCCGCTGTGTTCCCCCGGCGCCGGGGATCAGTCCCAGCTTGATCTCGGGTTGCCCCACCTGCGCATCGTCGGCGCAGTAGATGAAATCGGCGCCCATAGCCAGTTCGAGACCTCCTCCGAGGGCGTATCCGCGTACGGCCGCAATCACCGGTTTGGGCAGCATCTCCATCCGTCTGACCACCGCACCGAGGCGGTTGGCCAGGGCGTCGGGCGTCCCGGCATCGAACGCCGCCTGGAAACCCTTGATGTCGGCTCCGGCCGCGAAATGCGGGTCGCCGGTAACGACCACCGCTCGCACCGACACGTCATCTGCCGCGGTGAGAGCTTCGTCGAAGGCGGCGACGAGATCCGCCGACAGTGCGTTCACGGGAGGACGGTTGAGGCGGATCAGCGCGACCGCGTCGCGACGTTCGAACTCGACCAGGCGCATGGGTTCTCCTCGTTGGGGAGACCTCAATCTACGACGTCGCCGCCAGTTGCTCGGCGGCGCTCCAGGGATCGAGGCGGCGCGCCAGGACCTCGTCCAGGGCCGTTCGGTACGGATCGTCCGCAGTGAAGGTGTCGACACGCCGCTGCAATTCATCGACCAGCGCGTTGCGGAGTTCGTTCTCGAGCCGCGCCCGTCGCAGGTCCTCGAGGCGGCCGTCTTCGTGGAGATGCTGCCGGTGCCGCTCGATCGCCTCCCACAGACCCGTCACACCGTCCCCGGTGGAGGCGACGGTCCTCACCACCGGTGGCCGCCACGCTCTCGAGTCCCCGAAGTCGAGCATGTGCTCGAGATCGCGAGCGGTCTCCTCGACACCGGGTCGGTCTGCCTTGTTGACGACGAACACGTCGCCGATTTCGAGGAGGCCTGCTTTGGCGGCCTGGATCGAATCCCCCCATCCCGGAGTCACCACCACGACGGTCGTGTCGACGTTCTCGACGATCTCGACCTCGGCCTGACCCACGCCCACCGTTTCGACGAAGATCACCGGCAACCCGACGGCGTCGAGGACCACGAGCGCTCGCGGTGTGGCCGCCGAGATACCGCCGAGATGACCACGACTCGCCAGCGATCGGATGTAGACGCCGCCGTCCGATGCATGCTCCTGCATGCGGATGCGGTCACCGAGGATCGCGCCTCCCGTGAACGGGGACGACGGATCCACCGCCACGACCCCGACCGCTTGCCCACCGGCGCGAACGATGCTGATCAGCCCATCGGTGATCGTGCTCTTCCCCGCACCCGGAGCGCCGGTGATGCCGACGGTCCAGGCGCCGCCGGTGTGCGGAAACAGCGACGCCAGAGCAGCGTTGGCGGCCGGTCCCCCACTCTCGACGAGGGTGATGAGGCGGGCCCATGCCCGGCGGTCACCGTCGAGGGCAGCCGCAACGAGTGAGCCGGAGTGAGGTGACAGCGCCATAGGGGCGCCGAGCTTACCGGGAGGAGACGCGGCTAAACGGCGACGACCTCGGTCACGCCGGGAACCCGGTCGCGGAGGATCCGTTCGATGCCGGCGGTGAGCGTCATCGTCGACATGGGACATCCGCCGCATGCGCCGACGAGCTGGAGCGTCACCCGGCCCTCCTCGACGCCGAGGAGGATGAGGTCACCGCCGTCGGCCTGCAGCGCAGGCCGGATGTACTCGAGGGTCGAGTTCAGCGCGTCCAGGTCGACATCGCCGTTGGGCGCCGTCTCGGTCGACTCGATGGTTCCGGTTTCCTGTTCGTTCACGACTCACTCCTGCGCGGAAGGACCACGCGCCGGTTTTCCACTGTTCCCATAGTGTAAATCATCCTGCGCCGTCTCCAACTCAGAGTCGAACCGGCCCAAACCGCAAGCGGGCGGCGACCGATTGCAGCAACTCGGCGGGCGGCACGATCCCGACGGTGCCGTTCTCGGTGAACATGAACTGCCAGGTGCCGACGGTTCCCGGCGCCAGCACCGCGCCACCGCTCGAGATGTCCACCGGCCCTACCCCGGAGACCTCGACCACCGGCTCGGCCCAGGCCAATCCGACGACGATTTCGTCGGGCAGGACGTCCCCGGCCATCGACGGCGTCAGGCCTCCGTAGTAGTGAGCCAGGATGTCGGAGTAGGTCGCCCCCTTCTCCGCCATCGCCTTGGCGCCGTACTGGCTCATACCGATGTGATGACCCCAGCCCCAGCCGGCGACGACGACGACTCCGGGCGGCGGCAGATCGGAGAGGGGCAGAAGCGCAGCAGCAACGCGCGGAGCAATGCGTTCGAGAGGACGTTCGGTCCGCGCCGTGAAGCGATGCGACAGGATCACCTGCGGAAAGCGCCGCCCGTCGCCCCGGCGATCCGGCAGTTCCTCCGGCGCCACGTGGGGCCCGTGGCGGTTGAGGACGCCCCGAAAGGTCGCTGCCGACACGGTGACGTCGCCCGACGTGCCCCGGATCCGGACGTCCCATGTGCCGTCGCCCGGCGCCCGCTCCAGCACCGTCACCTCGTCCACGTCGGCACCGACGTCGATCCCTGCCGCCGCAAACGCTTCGACGAACGCACGTGTCGCGATCTCCACCCGCCACTCGACGTACGGACTGGACTCGTCGGGCGACGGAGCTCCCTGGAGGTAGGGCAGCGGGGTGGCACCGCGCCATACGTCCTGGACGGGTTCGGTCTTCCCTCCCGAGGTGGAGTGATAGAACGTCTGCGCCGGCTGCCCGTCGTAGATGAGGATCTCATCCCGCGTGGCGTTGAGGGCCGCCAGCCACCGCGGACCGTCGGGGCCGTCGATCACGCCGATTCCGGCGTAGACCTGGCAGGCGGTGGTGGCACATATGTCGTACCCGTAACGACGCCCCGCGGTGCTTCGGCCCCGCAACACCGTCCACGCCAGATACGTCCGGGCTGCGACCACTTGCGCGTTCAACGCTTCCTGGGGCCACGACAGGGGGACTTCGCGGATCCCGGCCAGGTAGCCGTCGACATCGGTGGTTTCGCGGACGACCAGCCCGTCGGCGGCTGCGGTGACCGAGACGACCCCGGCGTAGCGGCGGCCGTCGATGGCAACGAATGCGCCGGGAGCCGGATCGATGATGACCTCGTTGAACTCCGCGACCGGCTCGACGGCATATCCGGGCGCGGCGGACAGGAGAAGGGCCACAGCGGCACCGAGCGCCGTGGCGACGCGTCGAAGGCGTGTGATCTGTATCACCCGGGTGTTACGTCGGCTCCGAGGGCCTGGAGTTTCTCGACGAACCGCTCGTACCCGCGGTGGATGTGGTGGGCTTCGGTCACAACCGTGCGGCCCCGCGCTGCGAGTCCGGCGAGGACCAGCGCAGCACCGGCACGAATGTCACATGCGTCGACCTCGCAGCCGCTCAACGCATCGACGCCGCGAATGATCACGTGCTGCCCCTCCGGCAAGATGTCGGCGCCCATGCGATTCAGCTCACCGATGTAGCGGAAGCGGGCGTCATAGATGTTCTCGGTGATGACCGAGGTGCCGGAAGCAAGGGCCAGCAACGCCACCATCTGGGGGTGCATGTCGGTGTGGAACCCGGGGAACGGCAGCGTGGCGAAATCGACCGGCATCGGGCGTTCCGGACCGCGCACCGTGATCGAGTCTTGGCCCGCTTCGACGTCGCACCCGGCGTCGATGAGCTTGCGCAGCTCCATTCGTAAGTGGTCCGGGATGCAGTCCGCAACCGTGACCTCGCCTCCGGTGATGGCGGCGGCGACGGCGTACGTACCGGCTTCGAGCCGGTCGGGAACGATCCGGTGGTCGGCGGGTTGCAGCTCGGCAACTCCGACGATCTTGAGAGTCGAGGTTCCATCACCCTCGATCCGGGCTCCCATCGCTCGCAGCAGTGCAGCGAGATCCTGGATCTCGGGCTCGCGGGCCGCGTTGACGACGGTCGTCGTGCCGGCGGCGAGAACCCCGGCCAGCATGATGTTCTCCGTAGCGCCCACACTGGGAAACTCGAGGTCGACGTCGGCCCCGGACAGGCCGCCCGCTGCCTTGGCGTGGAGCTCACCGTGCACGAGCTCGAAGGTCGCCCCCATGCGACGCAACCCGTCGAGGTGCATGTCGATGGGGCGGGTGCCGAAGTCGTCTCCGCCGGGCAGGGCGACCCGCGCCTCACCGCAACGCGCCAGGAGCGGACCCAGCGCCAGGATCGAAGCACGCATCTTGCGGACCAGATCGATCGGGGCCTCCGGATGCAGTTCGTCGGGAACATCGATGGTCAGGAAGTTGCCGTCGATCGCGCACACCGCCCCCACGTGGGCGAGGACCTGCCCCATGATCGATACATCTTTGATGCCGGGCACGTTGGCAAACCGGTAGCGACCCGGGGCGAGCAGGGTCGCCAGCAGATCCGGGAGCACCGCGTTCTTGGCGCCGAGGACCTCGACCCGGCCCTGTAACGGCCGGCCGCCGCCGACGAAGATTTGATCCATGCCGGAATGTTACGACCCGTGCGCCGGCAGCGGTTCGATTCCGGCTCGTTGCCGCGCCACCGTAGGCTCCGTGGTTCCGCCACCGGGGAGACAACATTGATCGGCTGGGTGGCCCTCGGAGTGGTCGCTGCGCGCTGGGCGGCATCGGTGTGGCTTGCCGGGCTGAACCGGCGGCACGTCGAACAGCACTCCGGCTCGGTGCCACCGGCCTTTGCCGACACGGTCGATGTGCAGACGTACCAACGATCCGTGGCCTACACGCGTGCGAGGAATCGCCTGGCTCAGATCGCGGTGACCTATGGCTCGATCGTGCTCGTGGTTGCGCTGTTCAGCGGCATCGTGCCCGCAGGCTTCGACTGGTTCGTACGGGTGGTCGGTCCGGGGGTGTGGTCGATGGCGGGATTCCTCCTCGTCATCGCGATGGCCCTGGCGGCGCTCACCCTTCCCATCGAGTGGATGGCGCGGTTTCGCGTCGAGGCCGGCTTCGGGTTCAACACGTCTACGCAGGGCACATGGTGGCTCGACGTCGCCAAACGGGCACTTCTCGCCGTCGGGCTCGGCTATCCGGTGCTTGCGCTGATCCTCGCCATCGTCGGATGGGCCGGTAGCTCGTGGTGGCTGTGGGCCTGGGCGGCGATCATGGCAGTCCAGCTGCTGGTCACCGTGCTGGCGCCGTTTGTCATCCTGCCCCTGTTCAACACGCTCACGCCACTTCCCGCAGGGAGCCTCTCGGATCGACTGACGAAGCTGGCCGACCGGACCCGGTTCACGGCCAGGTCGATTCAGGTCATGGACGGCAGCAGACGCTCCCGTCACTCGAATGCCTTCTTCACGGGGTTCGGCCGCCTGCGCCGGATCGTTCTCTTCGACACGCTGATCGAGCAGATGGAAGACCCCGAGATCGAAGCAGTCCTCGCCCACGAAATCGGCCACGCCAAGCGACGACACGTCCCGAAGATGCTCGCCGCATCCGCACTGGGCTCGGCAGCAGCTCTCCGGGCGGCCGCGTGGGCCGCAGAGCGGCCCGAGTTCGTGGAGGCGTTCGGCTTCTCTCCGGCTCCGGCTACGAGCTACAGCGCGAGTGCAGTCGCTCCGGTGCTGCTGCTGTTCGGGCTACTCGGCGGCGCGGTGGCGTTTTGGTTCAGCCCGCTCACCAACCGGTTGTTGCGCCGCTACGAGTACCAGGCCGACGCGTTTGCCCTGGAAGCGATCGGCGAACCCGAGCCCATGATCAGCGCCTTGCGAAGGCTGGCCCGAGAAAACCTGAGCAACCTGACGCCCCACCCGATGTTCAGCCGATGGCACTACTCGCATCCGGTGTTGCTGGAGCGAGAAGCGGCGTTGCGTGCGGAACACACCTCAGCCGGTGCGTGACGTGACTCCCCGGGACGAGCCATCCCGAGCCGGCTCGAAGCTCAGCTGCGCTTCTCCTCGAGATCATTGATCTTTTCGAGGCGGCGGACGTGGCGGGGCTCATTCGAGAACTGGGCGGCGAGAAATGCCCGGGCCACCTCCCACGCGAGCTCGACGCCGATGACCCGGGATCCCAAGGCGACCACGTTCACCGCATCGTGCTCGACCGCCTGGTGGGCCGTGTAGGTGTCGTGGGCGGTTGCGCAGCGAATGCCGTCGAGCTTGTTGGCGGCGATGGAGGCGCCGGCACCGGAACCGCAGAGAATGATTCCCCGCTGTGCCCTCCCGTCGAGCACGGCTCGTGCCACTGCGGCAGCGAAGTCCGGGTAATCGACCGGTTCGGTGCTGTGTGTTCCGAGGTCGGTCACGGTGTGGCCGGCATCGGCGAGACGTTTGACCAGGGCCTGCTTCAGTTCGTAACCGGCGTGGTCGGAGCCGACGGCTACCCGCATCGTCCCTCCTGGAGAGCGTTCCCAGCGGAGGGTAGTGCGGAGTAGCTGTGCAGCATGGCTACCAGCCCTGCGTTCCGGGCCCTCCCTTGAACGGTCCCTCGATCCCGGACGTGATCCAACCTCCGTAGAAGTCCCCTTCCTGGGGTCGAACCCGTTCCCCGGAGACGTAACAGCCATCGACGCGGGATGGATAGAAAGCGACGTGGCCGCGCAACCCCTCGTACCCGGGAGCCGGCTCTTCGTAGGACCAGGCAGCGCGCCGCACGACATCGTCACCGACGACGACGTCCCAGTAGGTTGCATGACCCTTGAACTCGCAGAACGTCCGGCCCTCGGCTCGGCGCAGAACCCCGGGAACGACGTCGTCGAACGGTACGTAGTAGACCGGCGGATGCGACGTTTCCAAAACACGCAACGCCCGTGCCGTCGTCGCAATGGGGCGACCTCCGGCCTCGACCCGAACCGCAGCGGCCGTTGCTTCGACTCGCGGCGGGCGCGGGTAGTCCCAGACCGATTCCACCGGGCCCGAACGTCGTGACTCCACGCGCAGAGCGTACGGAGCACAAATCCCTATGGAAGCGCTCCAATCCGGTCGTTTACCATGAGTGAACCCGAGGGCCCAACGATCGTATGACTTCCCGCCAACCGCGGCAGCGGTACTTCAATCGAGAACTATCGGTTCTGGACTTCCAGGGCCGGGTTCTCGCCCTTGCCGAAAACACGGCAGTGCCGCTGCTGGAGCGGGCCAAATTCGTCGCCATCGTCGCCCAGAACCTGGACGAGTTCTTCCAGGTGCGGGTGGCAGGCCTCAAGGACCAGATCCTGGCCGGCGCCCACGCCATCTCACCGGATGGGATGACGGCCAAAGAGCAGCTGTCGGCGATTCGCGTCAAGATCGATTCGCTCAACACCCGTATGGACGCGGTCGTCCTCGACGTGCTGCTCCCCGAGCTGGAACGGCACGGCATCAGCCTCGCCAACTGGGACGAGCTGGATCGTCCCGACCGGAAGCAGCTCGACGATGCATTCGACGCCGAAATCTTCCCGGTCGTCACACCGTTGGCGGTCGACCCGGCGCATCCCTTCCCCTACATCTCCGATCTGAGCCTGAACCTCGCCGTCCTCATTCGTGACCCCAAAGGTGACGGCGATGTCCAGTTCGCCCGGGTGAAGGTGCCCCCGATCCTGCCCCGGTTCGTCGCGCTGGGCGACGACGATCGATTCGTGCCGCTCGTGCAGGTCATCGCCGCCCACCTCGAGCGTCTGTTTCCCGGAATGGAGATCGTTGGGCACTACCCGTTCCGCGTCACGCGCAACGCCGACCTCAGCATCGAGGAGGACGAGGCGGAGGATTTGCTCGAAGCGATGGAGTCCGAGATTCGGCGACGCCGCAGATCGTCCCGAGCGGTGCGGCTCGAAGCGCATCCCACGATCACCGATGAGGCACTCGATCTGTTGCGTCGCGAGCTCGATCTCCACGAGGAGGACATCTACCTGCGCCATGCTCCGCTGGATCTCGCCGGACTGTGGAGCCTCGCCGAACTCGACCATCCCGAGCTGCGCGACCCACCGTGGAACCCGGCGACGCCGGCACGACTGGCGAAGAAAGCGACCGATCCGGTCGACTTCTTTGGCGTGATTCGCAACGGCGACGTGCTCGTGCATCATCCCTATGAATCGTTCGTGTCGTCGACGGCGGGCTTCATCGCTCAAGCCGCCCAGGACCCCAACGTCCTCGCCATCAAGCAGACGCTGTACCGCACCTCACTGCCCGAGGACCCGGCACTCGGCGGCGAAGCGGCCATCGTGCGCAGCCTCGTCGAGGCCGCCCACTCCGGAAAACAGGTTGTGGTTCTGGTCGAACTCAAGGCACGGTTCGACGAAGAGGCGAACATCCGCTGGGCGCGACTCCTCGAGGAAGCCGGCGCCCACGTGGCGTATGGAGTCGTCGGACTCAAGACCCATTCCAAGACGGCGCTGGTCGTTCGTCGGGAGGGAAACGAGCTGCGCCGCTACTCCCACATCGGGACCGGCAACTACAACCCGAAGACGGCGAGGATCTACGAAGATCTCGGGTTCTTCACGGCCGATCCCGACATCGGATCCGACCTCTCGGAGCTCTTCAATGTGCTGACCGGATACGGGCACCGCCGCAAGTACCGCAAGCTCCTGGTCGCCCCCACCACCCTGCGGGACAAGCTCGTCAAGATGATCCGAGCCGAGGCGAAGAAGGGCGCCGAAGGGCGGCTGGCGTTCAAGATCAACCATCTGGTCGACACCGACATGATCGATGTTCTCTACGAGGCTTCGCGGGCCGGAGTGCAAATCGATCTCGTGGTCCGTGGCATCTGCTCGATCCGGCCCGGAGTGCCGGGATTGTCCGACAACATCCGCGTGCGGTCCCTGGTGGGGCGGTATCTCGAGCACTCGCGGATCTACCGGTTCGGCCGGCCGGGCGTCGACGCCAGGTATTTCATCGGCTCGGCCGATCTCATGCCCCGCAACCTCAGCTGGCGAGTCGAGGCAATCGTCCCCGTCGAGGACACAACGCTGCAAGGGCGCCTCGAGGAGATCATCTCCGTTGCGCTCGCCGACGACGTTCTGGCCTGGGAACTGACCGAGAACGGCTCCTGGCGCAAGGTGGCCGTGGACGCCGGTATCGAATCTCACGTTCGTCTCCAGGAACTGGCGCTGGAGCGCTCGAGACCGGTCACGATATGACGATGATGCCGCGGGTCGTGGCGGGCGGCGGGGTGGTGTACCGTCGCCGCAAGGGCGGCAAGGTCGAGTACCTCGTGGTCCACCGACCCCGGTACCGGGATTGGACCCATCCCAAGGGAAAAGTCGACGGGAACGAGTCCCTCCTCGAGGCGGCGATCCGGGAGGTGAAGGAGGAGACCGGCTACACGTGCGCCATCCACGCCGACCTCGGGTCGATCGGATACATGACGTCCAACGACAACCGCAAGGTCGTCCGGTACTGGCTGATGGAGCAGGAGAACGGCAAGTTCTTCCCCAACTCCGAGGTCGACCAGGCGAAGTGGCTCACTCGAGCCAAGGCCGGCCATCTTTTGTCGTACGCGCGCGACCGCGAGGTGCTGAGCTGGGCCGCCCGCCGGGTCGAGGGACGCCGGTTCGGACGCATCTATCTCACCAGGCACGCTCGAGCCGGGAACCGCCAGACCTGGAAGAAGGACGACCGGCTACGACCGCTCTCGAAGAAGGGCCGGCGCCAGGCCGTCGAAGCCGTCGAGGCGATCTCGGCCTTCCCCATCGGCCGGATCTTGACGTCCCCGTACCTCCGCTGCATCGAGACGATCGAACCGCTGGCGTCCGCTCTGGATATCGAGCCCGAGGTAGAGCCGAGGCTGGGCGACGACCACAAACCCAAAGAGCTGCGCGAGGTGATGGAAGAACTGCGCGGTGATGCCGCCTTGCTGTGTGGGCACCGCTCGACGATCGAACCGATCATCAAGAAGGCATTGTCGTCGGGCGCCAAGCTCGACACCGAAGCCAAGTGGGAAAAAGGGTCGACCTGGGTCCTGAACACCCGCCGCGGCAGGATCACCGGTGGCCTCTATCTTCCTCCGTCGGCGCGGCGCTACGACTGATCGGGCAGAGCGTCCTGCAACCAGCTGCATACGATGGCGACAACGGAGCCCCACACGTCGGCCTCCGTCAACCCGGTCCGCTTCGGCACCCGCAGCGAGTGGTCCCCGTCCTCCACCAGGGCGATCTCGCCGTGAGCTAGATCGCCGAGTCGAGGTTCGAGCGCTTCGAGCGGAGCCAGCCGATCCCGCGTTCCCTGGACGAGGAGAACCGGCGCCCGGATCGTTGCGAAGTGGTCGGTGTCTCGGGGCTCGGTCTTGCCCGGGGGCAGGAGGGGGTACCCGAAAACCACGACGGCGGCCGCAGGCGCGCCGTCAGCGACGAGGTGGGTCGCGATGCGCCCTCCCATCGACTTGCCCGCCCACACCACGTGCTCGACGTACCCGCCGAGACGGACTGCAGCCGCCAGATGACACGCATCGAGGCGGGAACGCGCATCCGGCGACCGGCGCCCGGCCTCCTGGTACGGATAGTCGAATGACATCACCGGGTACCCCTCACCGGCGAACCCGGCGCGCATGAACGACATGAATGCCGAGTCCTGACCGGCACCGGCGCCGTTTGCCAGGAGGATCCCCGTTCGACCGGCTTCTGGCGGTATCAGGAGCCGCGCCGTGACCTTGTGGCCGGGAGCCCACTCGACACGCAGACGCCGCGTCACAGCGCCGAGTCGGTTTCCTCGCCGACGGCGAACGTCGCCGAGTGGCCGCCGCGCAACACCGACTTGAGCACCTTGCCAGACGGGTTGCGGGGCAACGGATCCTTACCGATCTCCCACAGCGTCGGCACCTTGAACGACGCCAGGTGCTCCCCGGCGAACGCGGTGAGTTCGTCGCCGCCGACCGGCGTGCGCACGACGACAAACGCCTTCACTTCCTCGCCCAGGTCCGGATGGGCGCTTCCGACGACCGCGGCTTCCACGACGGCGGGGTGATGCTCCAGCACGGCTTCGACCTCGGTGCAGTAGACGTTCTCACCACCCCGGATCACGACATCCTTGGCGCGATCCGTGATGTAGAGGAATCCCTCCTCGTCCAGGTAGCCGATGTCGCCGGTGTGGAGGAACCCGTCGGTGAACGACTCCGCGTTGACCTCGGGGCGGTTCCAGTAGCCGGGGATCACATTGGAACCCCGAATCCAGATCTCGCCGACGCCCCCCGGCGGCAGCGGCTCTCCGTCGGGCCCGGCGACCCGCAGCTCGACCGTAGGAGCCGCGATACCCACCGACGACGGCTTGTCGAGGTAGTCGGGACCGATGTTCAGCGTGGAGATGGCCGAGGTCTCGGTGAGCCCGTACCCCTGCACGACCCGCTCCCGGACGTTGGGGAAGGCCTCGCCGATCCGCTGCAGCAGAGCCGGCGACGCGGGTGCGCCTCCGTACGAGATCATCGTGATCGTCGAAAAGTCGTATCGCTCGTGAACACCCGCGTCGATCATCCTCGCCACCACCGTCGGGACTCCACCGAACCTCGTGATCTTCTCCTGCTCGACGAGACGGCCGGCGATCTCAGGATCGAACCGACCCGGTGGCATGAACACGATCTTGTTGCCGGCGAACACGAACGGGACCATCAGCGCGAAGTTGGCGGTCGCATGGAACAGGGGGATCACACACAGGTCGGCGTCCTGGCCTCCACTGGTGATGCTCTCGTTCGGAACCGCCATCGAGACCGCCGTCGTGAGGCAGGCGGCGTTGAGGAAGTTGGCTGCGATGTTGCGATGCGTGTTCGCCGATCCCTTGGGCCGGCCGGTGGTGCCCGACGTGTAGAAGATCACCGCCGTCTCGTCTTCGTCGCGGTACGGCAGCGTGTCGAGCGGAAGCGGGGAGGCGGCGGCGAGGTCGTCGAGGCGAATCGAACCCGCCGGGATGTCGCCGTCCCCCCACACGGCGATTCGGTTCGCCGGAAAGCCCGCCTCCACGGCAACGGCGGCGCGCCGGGCGTCGGCGAATACGAACTCGGTATCCGAGTCCTCGAGCCCGAACTCCAGTTCTTCCGCCTTCCACCACGCGTTGAAGGGAACGACCACGGCGTCGAGGGCAACCGCCGCCCAATACGACACGACCCAGTCCACGTGATTCGAGCCGATGATTCCCACCCGGTCGCCGGGCCCGACTGCAAAGTCGTCGTGGAGAGCCCGTGCCAGCCGTTGCGCCCGATCGAAGGTCTCGGAGAAACTGAGGCGCCGCTCCGGCTGGGCAAGGAAGACGGCGTCGCCGTGATTGCGGCCGGCCACCATGAAATCCCTGAGGTTTCGCATACGGTTGACGTACGTCTTGACGGGCACCCCGTGCACGGTTTCCGTTGCGATCTCGAAGGGGCCTCCGGGACCGGTCAGCAGCTCGAGCTGCGGTTTGATGATCGACACGGCTGGTCTCACTCCCTGCGGCGCTGGTGCCGCTGCATACTACGGAGCGGTAGGCTCGCAGTACCGGGCGTCGGGAAGGTAACCATGAAGATCATTCTCACGATCTCGATCAACGCCCTCGCCCTGTGGCTGGCGGCGGGGCTCATCAGCGGTATAGAACTGGAGTCGGGGTTCTTCAAGATCCTGCTCGTTGCCATCATCTTCGGGATCATCAACGCCGTCGTGAAGCCGATCGTCACGATCTTGTCGATCCCGTTCATCATCGTCACATTCGGACTCGCGCTGGTCGTCATCAATGCCGCAATGTTGCTCATCACGGACGCGCTCACCCGCTCCATCGAGGTCGATGGATTCGGGGCGGCCATCCTCGGTGCACTTGTGATCAGCGTGGTCAGCTGGGCAGCGAACCAGTTCGTCCGCGAGAGCGACTGAGCCACGCGTGAACGTTCTGGTTGCGCCGCAACACGGGCTCGCCGATCTCGTAGCGGACACCGTCGCACACTGGCTACAGGGCGGTGGCGACCTCGGGCTGGCTGGTGGCGGCACGCCGCGCCCGGCGTACGAGGCGCTGCGAACCCGGGCGCTGCCCTGGGAGCACATAGACCTGTGGCTGAGCGACGAGCGTTGGGTACCGCTCGATCACCCGGACTCGAACGGCGGCATGGCGAAGCTGACGCTCGCCGATCACGTTCCGGCCCGCTTCCACCCGGTGACCTACGGGCCGGATCCGGCGGAAGCGGCCGCGCAGTATGCGGCTCGGCTGAGCACGTTCATGGACGTCTCAGATTCAGGCCTCGAACCGGATGTGGTCCTGCTCGGCCTGGGCGATGACGGCCATACCGCCTCCCTGTTCCCGGGTTCGGACGCGGTGCAGGTCACGGATGCCGACTACGTCGCCACCTGGGTCGACGCCAGGGACACGTGGCGGCTGACGGCGACGCGGCCTCTCCTGGCGCGCGCCGGGCACGTGGCGTTCATCGTGGCGGGTGCGGCCAAGGCCCCGGTGGTGGCATCGATCGTGGAGGATGGTGCCCCGTATCCGGCCGGTCTCGTGGCCGACGAGGCCTTGGAGGTGACGTGGTTTCTCGATGAGCCGGCCGCTTCAGCCCTGAGCGACCACTCGCGGCTGGTTCACGGGGAGACGCCGTAGGCACTCCGCAGCTGCCGGATGAACTCGAGCGAGGCCAACGTCGTTCCTTCGAGGTCTTCGACATGGCCGGCAACGCGTTCCCGGACATCTTCGTCGCTGCAACCGAGTTCGAGGGCTCTCTGCTCCACTGCGGCGGTTCGCTCACTCAAGTCGAGGAGCGCCGGAGCAGAACCGGAGGTCAGCTCGGACGGTGGAAGCGACTCGGTCGCATCCAGGTACTCGTCGATGAGCTCGATGGTGGCGTCGGCAATGACACGACAGGTGTCGATCTCGGCGATCTGCTCGGGTTCGGCGGCGACCGGTGGCGATTCGCAGGACGTCGAGAGCGCGGCGAGTGCAAGCAGGGGGAGGACGCGGTGCACCGGGTAACGGTAGCTCGACGCCCGAGACCCGAGACCCGACGCCCGACGCCCGAGACCCGAGACCCGACGCCCGATGCCCGAGACCCGAGACC
>JBFIQU010000003.1:0-24502 GCA_041609395.1 Acidimicrobiia bacterium
ACTGTGGTCGGCGCAGATGCTCGACGTGTCGCACGAACAGGTCAACCCTCACGGTGGCGCCGTCGCCCTCGGTCACCCGCTCGGCGCCACCGGCGCTCGCATCGTGGTCACCCTGATCAACGCTCTTCGCGCTCGCGGCGGTGGCATCGGCGCAGCCGCCCTCTGCGGCGGAGGCGGACAAGGCGACGCATTGATCCTGGAGGTGGCCGGATGAGTGAGCAACCCGATCGCAACCTCGCCCTGGAACTCGCACGCGTAACCGAGGCGGCGGCCATGGCCGCCGCCCGGTGGCAGGGCCGGGGGGACAAGAATGCCGTCGACCAGGCAGCCGTCGATGCGATGCGCATCGTGCTGTCCAGCGTCGACATGGACGGGGTCGTCGTCATCGGCGAGGGTGAGAAGGACGAGGCACCCATGCTCTACAACGGCGAGCGGATCGGCAACGGGATGGGTCCGCCCGTCGACGTCGCCGTCGATCCCGTCGACGGGACCCGCCTGACTGCGGAAGGTGGTCCGGGTGCCCTCGCGGTGCTGGCGCTGGCCGAACGCAACTCGATGTACGCCCCGGGCAGCCTCGTGTACATGGACAAGATCGCGGTCGGAGCCGGGGCCGCCGGTCTCATCGACCTCGAAGCCCCCGTATCCCACAACCTGCAACAGGTGGCCAAGGCCGGCGGGAAGTCGATTTCCAGCCTGACGGCGATCATTCTCGATCGTCCCCGCAACGAGCGCTATGTCCGCGAGGTGCGGGAGGCCGGAGCCCGCATCCGCCTCATCCGGGACGGTGACATCTCTGCGGCGATCGCCACCGCAGTCGAGGAGAGCGGTATCGACATCCTGCTCGGAATCGGCGGTTCACCCGAAGCGGTGACCGCCGCCTGTGCGCTCTCCTGCCTCGGCGGAGAGATCCAGTGCAAGTTGTGGCCGCGTGACGAAGCAGAAGAGGCGTATGCCCACGAGACCGGACTCGACCTGAATCAGGTCCTCACGACCCGTGATCTCGTCGACTCCGACAACGTCTTCTTCGCGGCCACCGGGGTGACCAGCGGGGAGCTGCTCGAAGGTGTCCGGTTCTACGGCAACTATGCAGAGACGCACACCGTGGTCATGCGATCGAAGACGGGAACGGTGCGGACGATGGAGGCTCGTCACCGCCTCGACAAGCTGAGCGACCTGACCGACCTCGGGTTGTAGAGCCGGTAGCTACTCAGGTGCAGCTGCGAGCTCCTCCAGCGCCGCGTCGTAGGCCGGAGCAACTCTCGCCCAGCCATATCGGTGCATCGCCGCCGCCAGACCATCGACGCGGCGTCGGGCTGCCTCGACGTCGATGAGCACCTTTTCCAGCCGGTCGGCGAGGGCGTCATCCTCGTACAGCACGGCGTCGTGGTACTCGTCGGGTATCAGCTCGGGATAGACGAGTCGGTCCGGCACCAACGGCACGGCACCGGCGGCGATCGCCTCGACGATCGAGATCCCGAAGTTCTCCTGATCGGCGGTCGAGACGACCACATCCGCCGTCGCCAGCAGCTCGAGATACCGTTCGTCTGCGGCCAGGCCGAACTGCATCACGCGCTCACCCAACCTGCGGCGCGCAGCCTCGAATTCCTCCGGTTCGTTTCGGAAGTTCTCCCCGGCGATCGCCACCGAGAAATCCGTTCCCCGCCCCAGCAGCGTGTCGAGGGCGGCAAAGAAGCGATCCGGGCGCTTGTCGTGATCCCAGCGATGGTTCCACAGCACGAGGGGCGAGCCGGCTCGGCTTCGTCGCGCCGGGATTCGATCGACGTCTACTCCGACCGGCATTACGCGAACGCGCTCGAACACCCCGGTGATGTACCCCGAATGGCGGTAGTCGGGGAAGTGCTTCAAGACCCGCGGTATCGCCGCGAAGAACGATTCACGGTGATACGCGCTGTTGAACCAGACCTCGTCGGCGGCGACCATGCTTCGCCAGTTGGTGATGGCGTACGTGAGGTCGGCGTCGTCGGACGGCGCCCACGGATACGTGAGCTGGTTCTCGTGCATGTAGAGGACGACGGGCGCTCCATGCAGATGCCGCCTCGTCAGTCCCAGCAACGAAGCGACGTCGACCATGTCGGATACCAGCACGACGTCTGGAGCGCCGTATGAGGCGACGTGACGGCGAACGGCCGCAGCCAGCGTCACCGCCGCTCCCTGCATCCGCCACTTCCAGAACCGATCAGCGTGGGTAATGAGCGCAACGTCGTGTGAGGACGTCCGCACGTAGCCATCGGCCCAGGCGCGGTGCGACCCCCCGTAATAGGGCTCGACGAGGAGAACAGAACGGCTCATCACACGTTCCTCGTCTCGTGCCGCCGGAAGCCGGGGGCCGGGAGCCGGGAGCCGATCCTCACAACTCCTGGCGTCCGGCGAGGGCCCGCCCCAACGTGAGCTCGTCTGCGTAGTCGAGGTCGCCGCCGACCGGGAGACCGCTGGCCAGCCTCGTCACCTTGAGTCCGAGGGGTTTCAGCAGGCGGGCCAGGTACATCGCCGTCGTGTCCCCTTCGACCGTCGGGTTGGTGGCGACGATGACTTCCTTGATGCCCTCCGAGTCGATCCGTGCCACCAGCTCGCGGATCCGCAACTGGTCGGGCCCGACCCCTTCGATCGGCGAGATGGCGCCCCCGAGAACGTGGTAGCGGCCCTTGAATTCCTGGGTCCTTTCGAGAACGACGATGTCCTGTGGCCGCTCCACGACGCACACCACCGCCGGGTCGCGGCGCAGATCGCTGCAGACCGAACACTGCTCCTCGCCGGTGACGTTGAAGCATCGCGAGCACAGCCGTACCTCCGCCCGCATCGCCACGATCGCGTCGGCAAGGCGCCCGGCGTCGGCATCCTCGATATGAAGGATGTGGAAGGCGAGGCGCTGTGCGCTCTTGCGACCGATCCCGGGAAGCCGGGCCAGTTCGTCGATGAGCCGCTGAACCGGGGGCTCGAACATCAACCGCCGAGGAGGCCGCCGAGGGCACCCGGGTCGAATCCGGCGACGTTCCCCATGACGGCGGTGATCGTCTGCTGGGCGGTGTCGATCGCCTGATTGGAGGCGGCGACGATGAGGTCACCCAACAATTCCGGATCTTCTGGATCGATGACCGACGGATCGATCGCGACCGTGACGAGCTTGCCCGATCCGTTGACGGTCACGGTGACGACCCCGCCGCCTGCGGTTCCTTCGAACGTCTGGGCCTCGACCTCCGCCTGCGCCTCCTGCATGGCGGCCTGCATCTGCTGCGCCTGCTGCAGAATCTTGTTGAGATCACCTGGCATTCGTGACATGACCACGAGGATAGGGGGTTTCCGGGCGCCGGCCGGCGACCGGCACCGGGGCTACTCGACGACTTCTCCGCCGAGGAGGTCCACGACGAGATCCGTCGGGTCGATGGCGCCCTCGTCTGCTTCGATCAACTGGCCCGGATCGGGAGCACGCGTTTCCCGCTCCGGCGCGACTTCCGGCTCCTCCGTGTCGTCGATCGAGTCGTAGCGAATGCGCACGGCCCCGCCGAGCAGGACGGCGGCCAGCCGCTCGGCCACCACCCGCAGCGCATCGTCTTCCTTCAGATGCTCGAGGTGGAAGGGGAGGCGAGCCGGCACTCCGAGGGTCACCTCGGAGCCCGTGACTCCAATCGGCCGCGCTTCCTTGAAAAAGGCGTGACGTCGAGGACCCAGGTCGTCCCTGACGCCGGCGACCAGCGCCGGCCAGGCAGTCTCGAACGTGGCGAGATCGAGGCCCTCGAGCGGTGCCACGGCGACCGCCGGGGCCGGCGCCTCCTCCACCGCATCGGCAAGAACGAGTTCTTCGGGCTCGTCGTCGTCCTCGTCCTCCTCACCGGCCGCCGAGGTGTCCACGGTGGCCGGGTCGGTGGCCGGCACCACCTGGTCCACGACCGGGGGCGGCGCGCCAGTGGGGCGAACCGGGTTCGCCGCCATGCGCTTCAGCCGCTCTTCGACACGCTCCAATCGCGCCGCCAGCGAGACGGGATCGGTCGCCGTCTCCGGACGCGTCATGCGCAGCACGGCCAGCTCGACGACCAGTCGCTCCTCACGCCCCTCTCGCAGCTGCAACAGTGCGTCGGCCAGCTGGTCGACCGCCCGCAGAACGTCTGCCGGCTGGATCTGGCGGGCAAACCGTTGCCATTCCTCGACGACGTCGGCGGGCTCGTCCACGATCTCGGCGACGCTGGGTGAGTAGTGAGTCAGAAACAGACCGCGAAAGAAAGCAAGTCCGTCTGCAACGAACCGGCGGAGATCGGTCCCGGCGCCGGCGAGTCTGGCGACCAGCTCCAGGCCCGACGGGGCATCTCCCTCGGCCACCGCCGCGACCAGCGCACCGAAGGCATCCCTATCGGCGATACCGAGAGCACGGGTCACGCCCTGGGTTGTGACCGCGCCGCTCCCCAGGGCCGCGACCTGTTCGAGAAGGCTGAGAGCGTCGCGGACCGAACCCCTGGCGTGGCGACCCACCAGTTCGAGCGCGTCGTCCTCCACCGTGAACGTTTCCCGCCCGGAGATGTCGGCCATGTATCCGACGAGGGTCTCGGCGCCGACCGGATGGAAGTCGAAACGCTGCGACCGGCTGCGGATGGTGTCGAGGAGCTTGTAGGGCTCGGTCGTCGCGAGCACGAAGATCACGTGATCGGGGGGCTCTTCGAGCGTCTTCAGGAGGGCGTTCCCGGCGGCGCGGGAGAGCATGTGGGCTTCGTCGAGGATGTAGACCCTCCGTGCCCCGCCGACCGACGCGACCGTTCCGGCGTTGACACGGATCTCGCGGATGTCTTCGACCTTGTTGTGGGACGCAGCGTCGAGTTCGATGACGTCGAGGGAGGCTCCTTCGGCGATGCCGACACACGAGACGCACACCCCGCACGGCTCACCGTCGGGGCTGCGGTCGGGGCAGTTGAGTGCCTTGGCGAGGATTCGGGCCGTCGTGGTCTTGCCGGTGCCGCGAGGACCGGCGAACAGATAGGCGTGGGCAACGGTGCCGTCCGTCACCTCACGAGCCAGGGTCTCGGTGACGTGGCCCTGCCCGATCACCTCCGCAAAGCGCTGCGGGCGGTATTTGCGATACAGGGCGCGGTACTCCATGGACGGCGATGGTAGTTGGCGCCGGGGAGGGGACCGCGGGCTCGCTCAGCCCGCGTCGAGCTCCACCCGTGGGAAGAGGACTTCGCCCTTCGACACGGCACCGCCCGACGGCATGGCACCGGGGGCGATCCCGTCGAGACCGACGTGCTGCGGCTCTCCGTCGAGGCCGAGACGCTCCCAGATCCCGCGACAGGTATCGGGAAGGACGAAGCAACCAAGGACCGCAAAGGCACGCAGCGCATCGACCAGCTGATAGAGCACCCGGGCCACCTCGCGGTCCTTTCCCTCTTTGGCGAGCGTCCACGGCGCCCGCTCGGCGACGTACCTGTTGGCGCTGCGGACCAGCATCCACAAGTCTTCGAGAGCGCGCCGAAAGTCGATGGCCTCCATGCCTTCGGTGACACCGGCGATGGCGGCGTGACGATCTGCGACCAATCTGCTGCCCTCCGGCGACGTGTCCTCGGCCGCCTCCGGCACGATGCCATCGCAGTACGTGCCGACCATGTTGAGGGTGCGGTTGACGAGATTGCCGAGTTCGTTGGCCAGGTCGGTGGTGTAGCGCTCGTGCATGCTCTCCCAGGAGATGTTTCCGTCGTGGCCGAACGAAACCTCGCGGAAGAGGTAGTAGCGCAGGGCATCGCGTCCGAACACCGATACGAGGTCGTCGGGGTGGATGCCGGTGAGCGCCGTTTTGGACATCTTCTTGCCGCCGACGAGGAGCCACCCGTGAGCCCACACCGTCTTGGGTGGTTCGACTCCGGCTGCGATCAGCATGGCCGGCCAGATGACCGCGTGGAACCGCAGGATGTCCTTGCCGACGAACTGGACGTCGGCGGGCCACAGTTCCTTGAACTTGGCCTCGTCGGCTCCGTAGCCGGCGGCGGTGATGTAGTTGAGCAGAGCATCGATCCACACATAGATCACATGTGAGGGGTCCCACGGGACCTCGATGCCCCAATCGAACGAAGAACGGGATAGCGAGACGTCTTTGAGCCCGCCCTCGACGAACGAGCGCACCTCGTTGAGGCGTACCTCGGGGCGCACGAACTCGGGACGCTCCTCGTAGAGCCGAAGGAGGTCGTCGGCGTACGCGGACAGCTTGAAGAACCAGTTCTCTTCTTCCACGAACTCGACCGGCTTCTCGTGTACGGCACACAGCCGGCCGTCGACCAGGTCGCTCTCCTCCTTGAACTCCTCGCAGGAGACGCAGTACAGACCGGCATAGGTGCCGGAATAGATGGCTCCGTTGTCCATCAGGTCCTGCACGAACTCCTGCACCCGATCGGTGTGCCGCGTTTCGGTCGTGCGAATGAAGTCGTCGTTGGTGATATCGAGTTGGTCCCAGACCTCGTGATACCGCGGCACGATCGAGTCGACCCATTCCTGGCCTGAGACGCCTGCAGCCTCGGCCGCCCGCAGCACATTCTGGCCGTGCTCGTCGGTACCGGTCAGGAAGTAGACGGGGTCGCCATGCAGGCGCTTCCAGCGGGCGAGGGTGTCGGCGGCCAGCGTCGTGTAGGCGTGCCCGAGGTGGGGCACGTCGTTGACGTAGTAGATCGGGGTGGTGATATAGAAGAGTTTGGGCATGGTGAGCCTGTTGGCGGGTCGCGCGAGGTTAGTCACGACCAGGTACCCGGCAGCCATTGGCTATCGGCCGGTTCATGACTATTAGCTTCTTACCTCATGCGACTCGGAATCGATCTCGACGGCGTCGTCGCCGACTTCAACACCGGATGGATCACGGCGTACAACGACGAGTTCGAAACGGACGTGCCCCTCGACGCCGTGACCATGTGGGACGGGCTTCACCAGTTGACTCACTTCCCCGACATGGAGGCGTTCTGGGACTGGGCAGCCGGCCTGCCCGGAGGCTCCCTCTTCCGCCATCTCGAGCCGTACGCAGGCGCCGTCGCAGCGTTGCGCAAGCTCGACGGGGACGGGCACGACGTCGTCATCCTCACCACCAAGCCCGACTTCGCCGTCCACGACACGTTCGCCTGGCTTTCGGAGCATCGCATCCCAACACGCGAGGTCCACATCACCTGGAAGAAGTGGCGCACGCCGTGTGACGTCTACCTCGACGATGCGCCCCACCAGATCAAGCGTATCCACCGTGAGCGACCGGAGGCACTCGTGTGCCGGTTCGTGCGACCCTGGAACGACCCCGTCCCGGGAACCCAGGACGTCCATACCTGGGACGAGTTCCTCGACGTCGTGAGCGCTCTGTCGAGTCGCCACGAATCCGGGTGAGCACTAGCCTGGAAGGGGCATGAAGGGGGTCTACCAACCCCGCCTAATTGGGCTGATAGCCAGGAGGAGTGCAATCCCGATGAAACTACGCAAGCTCGTTTTCGTGCTGCTCGCGTTCATGCTCGTTGCCGCCGCATGCGGTGACGACGACGACGCCGGCACGACGACGACCACCGCAGCTCAGACCACGACGACGACCGAGGCGGATCCGAAGGCCGACTGGCCCGAGAAGATCGTCTTCGGATTCATCCCGTCCGAGCGTCAAGAGAACCTGCAGACGAACATCGAACCGTTCATGCAGGCCATCGAAGATGCGATCGGCATCGAGGTCGAAGGCGTCGTGACGGCCGACTACAACGGCCTCGTCGTCGCCATGGGCACCGGCCAGGCCGACTTCGGAGCCTTCGGTCCCTTCGGATATGTCCAGGCGAAGCAGCAATACCCCTCCCTCGAGGTCCTGATTCAGTCGATTCGTTTCGGCTCGGACCTCTATCACGGGCAGTGGTTCACCAACGATGCTTCGATCTGTAACGAGCCGCCGGTCGTTGGCGCCATCGAGAACGTCGACGGCGTTCCGACGATCCTGCCTTCGACCGAGGTCAAGGCGCTGCAGGTTGGCTGGACCTTCGACGACTCCGGCACCCTCGTGCAGGAGACGCTCGACGATGGGACGCTGGTTTCGCAAGGCCTCGCTTGCCTCGCCGACCTCAGCAACGTCGTCGGCAGGACGGTTGCATTCACCAGCTCGACCTCCACGTCGGGTGCCGTGTTCCCGCAGCTGCAGCTGATCAACCAGGGATACGACATCGAAGCCGACATCGACTACCAGTACGTCGGCTCGCATGACAACGCCGTGCTGGCCGTCTACAACGGTGATGCCGACATCGGCCTGTCGTTCGACGATGCCCGCCGCTCCGTCCGCCGCGACTTCCCGGACGTGGGCGAGAAGGTGATCGTGTTCAACATCACCGACGACATCCCCAACGACGTCGTGGCGGTGCGCGGTGACCTTCCGGACAATCTCAAGCAGGCCGTGTACGACGCCATCGAGGCGTACCTGGAGACCGAGGAGGGCGAGGCCGCTCTCGACGAGATCTACGGCTGGACCGACATTCGTCCCGCTGCCGAAGAGGACTTCGCCATCGTCCGTCAGGCCGCCGAGAAGCTCGGCGTGACCTCCGACTAGCAGGCGTTACGACCTGAACGACGGGGGCCGCTCTCGGAGCGGCCCCCGTTGCTTTCTAGACTGCCGCCGGGCGAGGAGGCGCCGTGATCGAATTTCAGAACGCGTCGGTCGTGTATCCCGGTGGCCTGCGCGCGCTCGACAAGGTCACCCTCACGATCCAGCCCGGCGAGTTCGTTGTGGTGGTCGGCCTTTCCGGTGCCGGCAAGTCGACGATGCTGCGGGCCGTGAACGGCCTCGTTCCGATCGTGGAGGGCTCGGTCCGCGTCAACGGTCGCGAGGTGCGCGGCGCCTCGGCGTCCGAACTGCGCGAGATCCGCTCCGGCATCGGGATGATCTTCCAGACCTTCAACCTCGTGAACCGGATGACGGTGCTCAACAACGTGCTGATGGGGCGGCTGTCGCGTATCTCCCGCTGGCGCTCGATGCTGGGCCTGTGGCCGGCCGCCGACGTCGAAGCCGGCTTGCAGTCGCTGGAGCGGGTCGGCATCGTCGAGAAGGCGTACATCCGCGCATCCAACCTGTCCGGCGGTCAGCAGCAACGCGTCGGGATTGCCCGCGCCCTGGCCCAGGAGCCGAGCACCATCCTCGCCGACGAGCCGGTTGCGTCGCTGGATCCGGTCACATCGCACATGGTGATGCGGGACCTCCAGCGCATCAATCGTGATTTGGGCATCACGACGCTGATCAACCTTCACTTCCTCGATCTCGCTCGCCTCTACGGCAAGCGTCTCATCGGGCTGCGCGACGGCAAACTGGTGTACGACGGCGACATCGCCGATGTCTCCGACGACGTCTTCCGGGACATCTACGGGCGCGCCATCACACCCGATGATCTTCTCGAAGGCGCCACCCCGTGACGCAGGCCCCGCCTGCCGAACGGACACCGGCGCGCCCCGCCCCACCGCCCCGTTCCGGATCGTTTCTTCCGGTCTTCGTCGCCGGCATTCTCATCTACGCCATCTCGGGATGGGCCCTCGGCGATAGTGGATGGCTGTGGGGAGCAGTCGCCGGTCTTGCCACTGCACTGGTCCTTCAGCGGAGCGGCCTCGCTTCGTTCCCGGTCGACTACGCGGCCCTCGCCGTCACCGGCGGCGTCGGCACCGCCATCACCGCCTGGGCGTTGGACGGTCGCGGCAGCCCGCTCGTATTCACCGACGCCGCTCGCGGCGGCCTGGGATGGCTGGTGGTCGGCATCGGATTGGGCTGGGTCGTCTGGAAAGCGCGACCCGAACGGCTTCGCCCCGGCGTGATCGCGGTCGTGGGTCTGTCCTGGGGTGTTGCCGGGACATTCGCCATCCAGTGGGGCACCGCGATCGGCTACCTGGAACCACTGCGCCGAGCTGCCATCCGGGCCGGCGAACTCCAGGAGCTCGGAACCTCGTTCTACGTCTGGACCGGTGTCCTCACCGCCCTCGTCGGCCTCGGGATCGCCGTCTCCCTCCTCGTGGGAACCACGACGATCGCGGCGGTGACCGGCACCGCTGCCGTGTCGATCTTTGCGTGGAATCAGATCGGGTTCTCGGTATCGGAGCTCTTCACCGAGATCGGCAACATCGGCCAGCTGGCGGCGCAGTTCTGGCCGCCGGATTGGGAGTGGCCCCCGGTCCTCGGAGCCCAGCCGCGGGTCGCCATCTTCGAGCCAATGGTCGAGACCCTGCAGATCGCCGTCTTGGGCGCCACAATCGGCTGCATCCTCGCCATTCCACTGGCCTTCCTGGCCAGCCGGCCAACCGCCCCCAACCGGGCATCGTTCGTCGGAGCCAAGGCCTTCCTGAGCGTGATCCGCACCATTCCGGACCTGTTCTGGGCGGCACTGTTCGTAGCCGCGGTGGGCATTGGCCCGTTCGCGGGCATGCTGGCGATGCTGGTGTTCTCGCTCGTGATCATGGGCAAGCTCTTCTCCGAGACCGTCGATGCCATCGATCTCGGACCGCTCGAGGCGGCCGACGCCGCCGGAGCCCGCCACTGGCAGAAGATCCAGTACGGCGCGTTCCCGCAGGTGCTCCCCAACTACGTCGCCTACGCCCTCTACATCTTCGAACTGAACATCCGGGCCTCGGTCGTGATCGGGATCGTCGGTGCCGGAGGTATCGGCCGATTGCTCGATGAGCGACGAACCCTGTTCCAGTGGGATCAGGTGATGGCCATCGTGATCGTGATCTTCGTAGCCGTGATTCTCATCGAGATCGTCTCCATCACCGTCCGGAGGCGACTGGTATGACCGACGACACCGTCCCCCGCCCGATCGAGCCGGCCGTGCAGCGCCGAATCAAGTGGGCGGTCAGCGTTGTCATCCTCATTCCGTTCCTGTGGGCGGCCTTCGGGATAGAGGTTTCGATGGACCGGCTCCTCGATGCACCGTCCCTCATCTGGACGCGAGTTGCCTCGCTGTTCCCGCCCGACTGGACCGACTTCCGCGGCATGTTCGAGAAGATGATGGAATCGCTCTACGTCGCGTGGATCGGCACCATCATCGGTGCCACGCTGTCGTTTCCCCTCGGCTTCATCGCCGCTCTCAACATCGCCCCGCGCTGGGTGAGTGCACCGGTGCGTGGTTTCCTCTCTGCCGTTCGCGCTTTTCCCGAACTGGTCCTTGCGATCATCCTCATCCCCGCCTTCGGGCTGGGGCCATTCACCGCCACTCTCGCCATCGGCCTCCACTCCATCGGCACACTCGGCAAACTCACGTCCGAAGTCGTAGAGGGAGTCGACGAAGGTCCGGTGGAGGCCATCCGGGCATCAGGCGGGACTCGCCTCCAGCAGATGCGCTTCGGCGTCGTGCCGCAAGCCATGCCCAACATCCTCGCCTACTGGCTGTATCGGTTCGAGATCAACGTCCGCGCCTCAGCGGTGCTGGGCGTGATCGGAGCCGGTGGCATCGGCGACCTCCTGATCGGGCGCATCCGGTTCCGTGAGTGGGAGCGGGCGGGCGCGGTGCTCATCCTGACCATCGTCACGGTGCTGCTCATCGATGCGATCTCGTCGGCCATCCGCCGGCGCATCATCACAGGCCACCCGTCGACCGGCCCGTTGTCGAAGACGATGGTGGCGATCATCGGCGAACCGCGGCCGCCCCAGCTGGCCGCGGTGCCGGCCGGCGAGGTCGAATACGTCAAGGACGACCTACCTCCCCCACTGGCATGAGCGAGTTCCGACAGCGCACGCGACGCGACGCCGAACGCATCGAAGGCGAACTGCTGGCTCCCGGTGCGACCCTGAGCTCGGAGTCGAAAGGCCGGCTGGTTCCCGAAGACCCCGACCACTACCGGACCGCCTTCGAGCGCGACCGGGACCGGATCCTTCACTCCAAGGCATTCCGGCGTCTCAAGCACAAGACTCAGGTCTTCATGAACCCGGAGGGCGACCATTTCGTCACACGACTCACCCATACCCTCCAGGTCACCCAGATCGGCCGCTCCATCGCCCGTTTCCTCGGTCTGAACGAGGCTCTCGCCGAAGCGGTATGCCTCGGTCACGACGTCGGTCACTCCCCCTTCGGCCATACCGGCGAGGAGGCCCTCAGCGAGTTCGTCGACGGCGAATGGATCCACGCCGAGCAGTCGGTTCGGATCTTCGAGGTGCTGGAACCGCTCAACTTGACCTGGGAGGTCATCGACGGCATTCGCGCTCACCCGTGGCGAATCGAACAGGGGCCGGCGACCCCGGAGGGCACGATCGTCCGTTTCGCCGACCGGATCGCCTACCTCGCCCACGACGTCCAGGACGCCATGCGAGCCGGGCTCCTGCGCCTGGATCAGATACCGCCGGCGGCAGTGGCCGCCTTCGGCGAGCCGGGGCGACAATGGATCGACACCATGGTCGAGGCGGTCGTCGGCGAGTCGCTGGCGACCGGGACGATCACCATGGAACCGACCCGGCTGGCCGTGATGCACGACGTCCGGGGCTTCATGTTCGAGAACGTCTACCTCCACGCCGCCATGGAGCCGCAACGCCGCCGGGCCAAGGAGATCGTCCGCTCCCTCGTCGGCTACTTCCTCGACCACCCAGCCGAGATCCCGGAGTCGTACCGTCACGACGACGCCGACACCCTCACCCAGGTGATCGACTACGTGGCCGGGATGACCGATCGGTACGCAATCCGGGAGCACGACCGCGTGTTCAGGCCGAAGCTGTTCTAGAGCTGAGCTCTTGCACATCTCCCTTTGTGACTCCCTCTCCCTGGAGGGAGAGGGTTGGGGTGAGGGTGATTCCGGCTCAGAACCCTCACCCGGTGCCGCCCTGCGGGCGCCACCGACCTCTCCCTACGAGGGAGAGGTGACTACGGCAGATGCGGCGCCTCGTCGTCCCACTCCGGATGGTCGCCCCATCTCTCGGAGTACACCACCGTACGTACCGGCGGGCGCTTCGCGACTCCCCAGTTGCCGAGGGGATATCCGCACGTGATCGCGGCCTTCAGCTGCCAGCCCTTCTCGAGCGGAACGCCGAGGATCTCCGCGACCTCCTCGTGCTTGAAGTGGTGGAGCACGGTCGTGAGCGTGCATCCGATGCCGTACCCCCGAGCCGCCAGCATCAGATTCCAGATGGCCGGATAGATCGACGACCCGTCGGGATCGTTGCGGACGTAGGGGAACACGACCAGCGGCACCCTGGCGAAGTTCTCGGCAAGCCACTCGGCACTGCTCATCACCCGCAGCGTCTGTTCGTCGCCGCGGGCCTCCGCTTGCTCGCGGCGTCCGGCGTACATCGTCTGGTTGAGGAGATCCCACGCTTCCCTGTAGAGCGGTCCGATGGCGCCGAGGGTGTCGCGATCGGTCACGGTCAGGAACCGCCACTGCTGCGTGTTTCCCGCCGACGGAGCCCGCACGGCGGCATCCAGCACATGTTTGACGATGGCTTCCGGGATCGGGTCTGGCTTCACCCGGCGCATGGCCCGGGTCGTGTAGAGGGCTTCGAAGAGATCCATGCCGGCACCCTAGGCCGGCAACGGTCAGACCTGCCCGAGAACCACGATGGCGATGAGGCTCGCCCCCCAGACCAACAGCAGACGGCCCGAATAGCGGAGCGTCCAGATACGCCAATTCGAGGACCGCCGCGCTTGCACGGCTCCGAACCAGAACCAGAGCGGCATGCTCGTCAGAAGGCCGGCCGCGACGATGAGCCACCCGGGCAGATCGACCGGAATCGCCACCACGAGCCAGGTCGTCGGTGCCGCCAGGACCAGGAACGCCAAACCGGCTATGACGTTGGCCAGGTCGGCCAGGTCATCTCCCCGGCCTCCGGTGGCGATCAGCGCAATGGCCAGGACTCCGACCAGCGACGGCGCGCCGAGCGCAACGAGTCCGGCTCGATCGGGGTCGACGGTCGTCAGCGTCGTCGTCATGTAGTCACATTACGACCGAATCGACCCCTTCCTTTAGAGTCCGGCGCCACCCGCAGCCCAAGGAGGCTCACAGCCATGTCCCACTACATCGAAAAAGGTGCCGTCAAGGTGATCGAGATCATCGGCGTCTCCCCCGACAGCTTCGAAGACGCCGTACAGCGCGCCGTGACCAAGGCGAGCGAATCCGTATCGGGCATCACCGGGGTCGAGGTCGTGAGCCATACCGCACGAGTCGAAGACGGCAAGGTGACCCAATACCACGCCACCTGCAAACTCGCGTTCGCCGTGAAGTAGGACGACGCTGCTCGCGGGACGGGGGACCCGGTCGGGTCCCCCGTTGCCGCGTCTCGCTCGGCTCTCCTCACTCGAGCGAATTCTGGGCGGCTGCAAGCCTGGCGTCGAACTCCATCGGAATCGACCACGATCTCGGCTTCGTCCGCGCCGCCGGAGCGGCCGCCGGAGCATCACCACCGGCCGCGACCGTTGCGATGCGCCCTTCGCCGCCGTCCGGATAGTCGGCAGCGGTGATCAGGCCGGCCAGCGGACCAACGATGTAGTTGAACAACGCCTGCTGGTACGAAACGCCGACCGCAGTGAACGGAGCGCCCCGGTAGGGATATTGATCTCCGCCCCGGGCCAGGAAGTCGATGGTGGCGATGTTGACCGTCGCCGCCGGGTTCAGTACGGCTCCGCCATCCACGAGAACCGTGCCGTCGTCGAGCTCGACGTGCTGCACCCGGGTACCCGGGGTGACGACGTTGCCGTCGCCGTCGAGCACCTGCGCGGTGCCCGCCGGATCGTACGTGTACGAGAACCCGCCGATCTGGGCGAACCGGCCGCTGCCGCCCGGCGTATCACCCGGCTGGGTACGGGACACGGCGTTCTCCAGGATCTCCTTGAACTGCGACACCGGGATGTTCGGCACGATCGTTACGAAGTTCGGGAACGGCACCATGCTGAACGTGTCGAGCTCGGTGATGTTCCCCGCCGGAACGATGGCGTCGTTACGGATGCCGCCGCCGTTCTGCAGCGCAACATCGGCCGCACCGACGCCGAACGATCCGGCGAGCTGGTTGGCCTGCCACAGCAGCGCGTCGGCAATGAGGTTGCCCTCGTTCGACTCCACCGACCGCACCGTCGACCGACGCCCGTCGAGGGGAACCTCCGACGTCGCGATGACGTTGGTCGCCAGGTTCGCCACGAACGCAGAAACCGGGTCGGTGACCGTCGCAACGACATCCGGATCCTCGGCAACGGCGTCCGGGTTCGCCCCACCGGCTACGCGGAGTGGGCCGGACTCGAATCCATCGACGAACAGCAGGTTGCCGGCGCCGTCGAAGCCGGCCCGCAGCTTGCCGAGATAGAAGAACTGGCCGCTCGTGGTCACGACCGGCACGAACTTCCCGTCGGCGTCGGTGGCGGCAAGGGGATACGACCCGAACACGTCACCCTCGTCGCCCGGAATGAGCAGGTCCCCCGGGTTGGCCAGGAGTTCGTCGCCGCCACCGGCGACCGCGATGTCGATGCCGGAGAGTCCCGCCAGCAAGGCGATGTCACCGTCGACGTCCTGCAGGTGCGAGATGAAGATGATCTTGTCAACGCCGTCGGCCGTCAACGCATCGACCTCGGCCTGCACGGCGCCGGCAACGTCGGGATCGACCACAACGCCGCCCGGCGACGAAATGAACGGCAGGTTCGGTGTCGTCGCTCCGACGATGCCGTACAACTCCCCGTTCTTCTCGACGACCGTCGAGGCCGCGATGCGGCCCGAATCTACGAGGGCCTGCAGCGCCGGTTCCCCGGAGAAGTCGAGGTTCGCCGACAGGAACGGCGGTGCCGGCTCCGGCAGCGATGCGATCGCATCCGCAAGCACGACCGGACCGAAGTCGAAGTCGTGATTGCCCAGGTCGAGCGCGTCGTAGCCGAGCTTGCTGATCACGATCATGTCGTAGAACGTCCCGTTCGCCGTCGAGGCGGCGAACTCGGGACCGGCCAGCCAGTTGTCCCCGGAGGTGACGAACACCACTTCGTCGGTGGCCGACGCCGCGGTGCGGGTCTGATCCGCCAGGGTCTTGAACCGCGCCGCGCCGCCGAAGTCACCGGAGCCGAGGAGGTCCGATTCGGCATCGTTGTTGTGCAGCAGCGTGAGCGTCGTCTCGGCGACCAGGATGCGCCGCTTCTCCCCGAACGGGTAGTCGGCGGCGGAAATGACCCCGCCCAGCGGACCCTGGATGTAGTTGGCCAGCGCCTGCTGATACGACACCCCGACGGCCGTGAACGGCGCACCCCGGTACGGGTACTGGTCTCCGCCCCGGGCGAGGAAGTCGATCGTCGCAATGTCGACCGTCGCCGACTCGTCGACGATCCGGCCGTGTTCGATGAGCACGGTTCCGTCCTCGAGCTCTACCCGCATGATGCGATCACCCGGCGTCACCACGTTGCCGTCGCCGTCGAGAACCTGCGCGGTGCCCGTCGGATCGATGGCGACGACGAATCCGGCGATCTGGGCGAAGCGCCCACTGCCGCCGGGAGCGTCGCCGGGCACGAACCGGCTGTATGCGTTCTCGAGAATCTCCTTGAACTGCGCCACCGGGATGTCCGGGAGCACGGTCACGAAGTTCGGGAACGGCACCATGCTGAACGTGTCGAGCAGCGTGATCGGCCCGGCCGGGACGATCGAGTCGTTCCGGATCCCTCCGCCGTTCTGCAGCGCGACATCGGCCCCGTCGAGGCCGAAGCACGCCGCCAGCGTGCGCGCCTGCCACAGCAACGCGTCGGCGATGAGGTTGCCCTCGTTCGACTCCATGCCGCGCACCGAGCTGCGGCGGCCGTCGAGGTCGACCTCGCTCGTGCCGATCACGTTGGTCTCCAGACCCGCAACGAACGCCGCCACGGGTTCGGTGACCTCCGCCAGCATCTGCGGATCCTCGGGCACGCCGTCCGGGAAGCTCTCGTCGACGACCCGGAGGGGTCCCGAGGAGTCGCGGACGTCGACGAGCTTGCCGTCGGCATTGAAGTCGAGGACGAGCTTGCCCAGGTAGCGATACTGCCCGGATGTCGTGACCACCGGCACCTCGTTGCCGTCGGCGTCGCCGGCGATGATCGGATAGGGACCGAATACGTCACCCGGCCCGTCCCCGGGAGCCAGAGGATCGTCGGGGTTGGCCAGGAGTTCGTCGCCTCCTCCGGCGATCATCACGTCGACGTCTTGGAGCATTGCCGCCAGTTCGATGTCGCCTGCCACGTCCTGGAGGTGTGAGATCACGATGATGATCTCGACCCCCTCGGCGGTGAGGGCGTCGACCTCGGCCTGGATTGCGCCGGCGACGTCGGGATCGACGACAACCGCCCCGGGCGACGAGATGAACGGCAGGTTGGGCGTGGTTGCGCCGACGATGCCGATCTTCTGGCCCGCCTTCTCCACGACGGTGCTGGCCGCAATGCGGCCGGCGTCGACGAGAGCCTGCAGCGCCGGTTCCCCTGAGAAGTCCAGGTTGGCGCTGAGATATGGCGGACTCGTCTCGGTGAACCCGGTGGCGATGAACTCGGCCAGCACGGCGGGACCGAAGTCGAAGTCGTGGTTGCCGATGTCGATGGCGTCGTACCCGATCTTGTCGAGGGCGATGGCGTCGTAGAACACACCGTCGGCCTCGGACGCGGCGAACTCGGGACCGGCGAGGAAGTTGTCACCGGACGACAGCATGAGGGAGGCGCGAGCCGGTCCGGGACCGAATATCGCATTCGTCTTCTCCTCGTCCACGAGGGACTTGAAGCGGGCGACCCCTCCGCTGTTGTCGTCGCCGAGCAGCTCCGACTCACCGTCGTTGTTGTGGAGGATCGTCAGACGGAAGATCGGCGGTTCGAGGAGGGACACCAGGATGCCGCCGACCGCCTGCACGGTGAACCCGTCGCACCGGGTCGTCGTACCGTCCGACACACACACCTCAACGCCGTAGAAGCCGGGGTTGGAGTAGATGTGGGCCAGCTTCACCTCGCCGTCGGGTGTGATCGCAACCGACTCGCTGATGCCGTCGCCCCAGTCCACGCTCCCGGTCCAGTCCTCACGGCCCGGGTCGTCGATGGTGATCGACCGCTTGAACGCCTTGAAGGTGTACACCTTCTGGTTGGGCCCGGCTTCGAACGAGAACGGTGTGTCGGTCACGGTCACCGTGGCCGCGTCGTCGTCGGAGCCGAACTTGTCGTCGGACACTCGAACGGCGATGTCGTAGACACCGTCGTTGTCGATGCCGAACGCGACGAGAGTCGCCCAATCGACCACCGGCGTCGCCCCGGTCACATCCCCGAATACGCCGTCGCCGTCGAGATCCCACGCGAAGTCGAGTGGATCACCGTTGGGATCCGAAGAACCGGTGGCATCGAGAGCGAGACTTCCTCCCTCCGCCAGGGCATAGGGCCCGTTGGCGTCGGCGACCGGCGGATCGTTGGGCACACCCTGGATCACCGCCACCACCGGATCGTGGTCGCTATCGACGTTGGGGAAGTCGACGATCGCATGCACGTAGTCCACCGAGTCCACCCGGCCCAGTAGCGAGTCGCTCACCAGGATGTGATCGAGGACCTGCGAGTTGCCGTTGAAGATGAACGAATACCGCTGGTTCTCCGGCACGAGGTCGACGAGGTTCGTCAACACCGGGGGGTCGCCCTTGAGCGCGTCGAGTGCGGGACGGAAGTGGAACTCGTTCAAGTCGCCGAGAACGATCAGGTTGGCGGCGGGATCGATGGCAAGGACGTCGTCGATCCACGCATTCGTGGATTCGGCGATTCCGATCCGCTGCGCCTCCGTGTTCGGCAGCGGCGGCTGGTTGCGGCCCCACAGGCCGTCGTCTCCGCTCTTCGACTTGAAGTGCCCGACGACGACGATGAACGTCTCTCCGGCGAACTCGAACTCACCGGCAAGGGACTTGCGGGTGTCGAAGAAGTTCGGGTTGGTCGGGTCGACCCGTCCCGGACTGAGTGTGAGTTCCAGCCCGGACGCACCGAGCACCGCCTCGGTGCCGTCGTTGGGACCGGCCTCTCCCCGGTCGACGAAGGTCACACGATCGGTGCGGAACAGGAAGCCGACCCGGATGTTGGCGCCGGGTTGTCCTCCGTCCATCTTGTCCTCCGGAGCCACCTCGCGGAAGTCGTACTCCGGCCCTCCGGCGGCCGTGATGGCGTCGATGAGCAGCGAATACGTCAGCGAGGCCGACACGGTTCCGTCGTCGGTCGGTCCGTTGTTGTCCTGGATCTCCTGCAGACCGATGACATCGGGCGCCCGCATGTTGTCGATGATCGTGTCGGCGAGTCCGGCGAATTTCGCCGGGGAGTCGCCGGGATCGAGGTTCAACACGTTGAACGTTGCCACCCGTAGGTCGGTGGAAGCGGCGTCACTGGCCACTTGCTTCTCCCACGGTCCGCGAACCGGCGTCGGTACCTCGGTGAGGAAGAGCTTGTACGCACCGAACGTGTAGTCGAGTACCCCGACCACCGGACCGGCGAACGAGTCCCCGGTCACGACGTCTGGTGTATCGAGGAGGGAGTCGTCGATGAGAAGGACCTCTGGGTTGAGGTCGGTCTCGCCGGCCAGCAGCAGGCCGCCGGCGATGGTGAACGGCCCCGCGTTGGCGCCGCCGTCGCCGACCACGCCGATCTCGCCGAACCGATTGGTGCCGTTGGTCACCAATGCATCGTTCACCTGGACTTGCATCCCCTCCAGGCTCTCCCAGAAGTCGATTCCGTCCGAGGCCACATCGAAGCTGCCGAAGGCGTCGTCTTCGATGACGACGTTCGGTGGAACTCGTCCACCGATCCCGGCGACGGTCGGGCTCGGCACAGGATTGCCGCTCGACAGAATCTGGACGTCGGAGGCCACGATTTCGGTCGTGGGGAGGTTGTCGGACTCGTCGAACCCGCCCGGATAGAACTCGGTCACGGTTCCCCGCACCACAACCTCGTCACCGCGTGCGACCGGGCCGCCGCCGAACACGAAGATGCCTTCGGAGGTGGCGTCGTCGCCGTCGACGTTCTCGTCTTTCTCCTGGATCCAGAAGCTGGTGCCGCTGACCGCCGTGACGATGCCGTCGACGCCGAACACCTCGGCTCCCTCCAGTGGCGACAGGTGCTGCGCACCCTGGATGTCGTGGATGTCGGCCAGCACGGGCGGCGAACAGCCGGTGAAGGTCGAACCATCGATCGCGGTCCCCGGCGAGAAGAGAGCACCGCCCGAACCGGTCGCCGTCGAGTGACCGACGAGCGGTTCTGGTCCGGTGATGTCTGGATCGCGAGTCAGCGACTCGTCGTTTCCGCCTTCGGGACCGTAGGTGTAGGTGGCCAGGGTTCGTCCGTCCAGGACGAGCGTGGCGCTGTCACCTCCGTTGTTGAATCCGAGGAACCCGGTCGAGGCCGTCTGCACCGCGGCACCGCCAAACACGCCGGTCGGGCTGCCGCCGCCGAAGACGACGATGCTGCATTGGGCTCCGACGACGCTCCCATCGGGGAACACGTGGCGATCGGCGGCACCGTCGGACAGGACGGCTCCGCTCAGATCGATATCCACGTCGAGGACGTTGACGATCTCGATGAACTCGTCTTCGCTGCTGTCGCGGATGCCGTCGCCGTTGGCGTCGCCGGCGAGGTCGAGGGCCGGATCGGCCAGGATCTCGTTGATGACGAACGGACTCGGCGCCTCGGCGCCGGGGGTCGGAGCACTCTCGGTCCACGTGCCCGACAGGTTCTCCGATGTCTCGTCGGAACCGGTCGCTCCGTTGCCGCCGGACTGCACTTCGGTGCCTTCGGCGAGATCGACGCGCTGCCACGAGTTCCCGAAGCTGTGCGACCCGAGGGCGAGCACGTCCTGGGAGTCGATGGCCGTGTCCGGCAGGTAGGTCGAAGTCGTGCCATCGGCGTCGGGCCCATCGATGGCCACGCCGGTCTTGTCGACGGCTTCGACCTTGTCGCCCCAGACGGCGTAGTCGACGTCCTGGACGAGATCGGAGGCGCCGTCCCACGAGTACAGGATCACCACTTCGCCGCTGTTGGAGAGGCCGCCCTGGCCGCCGATCGATCCGGGGAACGCCTCACGCATGTCCGGAACGCCGTCGGCGACCGCACCGTCTTCGAAGAGCTCGTAGGTCGGATCGATGCCGAACTCCGTGCTGAACGAGTCCGAACCGGCGAGGGAGATCGTCTGGTACTCGCCCGGGGCGATCGAGGCTCCGTCGGGGAACCGGGCGTGGAAGTCGCCGAATCCTCCCCCGCCGCCCGCGCCGAGCACGACCTGGTAGTAGTAGGTCCCTCCGCCCGCGAAGGTGGCGTCGGTCAGATACACGTTGGAGAGATCGATCACACCGTCACCGGTATTCGTGATCTCGATGAATTCGGCCGCGGTCGGAGTCACGACGATCTCGCTGAGGAGCAACCCGTCGCCACCGGCCGGGGGCTCTGCGGCGTTGGGGGACGGGGTGCGGGACGTCCAGGTGTTGGAAAGATCCTCGGACATCTCGTCAGATCCGGCGGCACCGTTGCCGCCCGCCTGGGTTTCTGCGCCTTCGGTGAAGTCGACTCGCTGCCACGACTCCCCGAACGGGTGCGACCCGAGATCGAGGACATCCTGGGCTGCGATCGGTGTGTCGGGGAGATACGTTGAGGTGTCGGTGTCGGCGTCCGGTCCGTCGATGGCGACGCCGGTCTTGTCGACGGCTTCGACCTTGTCGCCCCATACGACGTAGTCCTGGTCCACCACGAGGTCCGACACGCCATCCCAGTACAGGAGAACGACCATCTCACCGCTGTTGGACAGGCCTCCTTGACCGTTGATCGAGCCCGGAACTGCTTCGCGCATGTCCGGGATGGCGTCGGCGGCGGCACCGTCTTCGAACAGCTCGTAGGTCGGCGGCTCGTCGTACTCCGCCTCGAATGCATCCGAGCCGGCCAGGCTGACCGTCTGGAATTCACCGGGAGCGATGGAAGCACCGTCGGGGAAGCGCGCGTAGAAGTCGCCGAAGCCACCACCGCCACCACCACCCGTGACGATTCCGTAGTAGTACGTCCCACCTCCTGCGAACGTGGCGTCGGTGAGGTAGACGTCGGAGAGATCGATGACCCCGTCCGTGGTGTTCGTGATCTCGACGAACTCCCCGCCCGTCGGCGTCACGACTACCTCGCTCAGCAGCAGTCCGTCGACTGCAGCCGCTTGTGCCGGCGCCGCCGGCAACAAAGGAAGGACGGCCGCCATCATGAAGATGACGACCGTTCCGATCAAAGACCTGAATGTCCGCTGTGAAGCGTCCACGGCAATCGCCCCTTTTCGTGTCCCTCGACTGCTTTGGAAGTCGACCCAGCGCGGCCGACTTCAGCCACTCTACGACGTTATTACGGCGAGTGCCCGGGTACTTGGTCCCGGTGCACTACCTGGAAACAACCGGCAGGGCGGTGCGGCGAAATGTGCGCTCAGCCGCCGAGCTTGTCCTGCGGCGGTACGGCGTGCAGCACCGAGGTGGGTTCCCGTTCCCCGGAGCCAGCTTGCTGGATCCAGACGGTCCGCTGCGGGAACGGTATCTCGATCCCCGCCTCGTCGAGGGCTCGCTTGAGGCGTCCCCGCAGCTCTCTGCCCACGGCCCACTGTTCGAGGGGCTCGGTCTTCACGGCCAGTCGGATCGTGATCGAATTGTCACCGAACCGCTCCACCCCCCAGATCTCAGGAGGTTCGATGATCGTGGCCTTTTCGGGCTGCTCCTCGTAGAGCTCGATGGCGACGCCCTTGATGATCTCGCCGGCCCTCCCCAGATCGGTGTCGTAGGCGACGTCGATGTCGAGAACCGTGCGCGACCACAGCTGCGACTTGTTTCCGACCCGCTTGATCTCGCCGTTGGGCACGAACCAGACGGTGCCGTGTACATCGCGGAGCTGCGTCGTGCGCAGGGAGATCTCCTCGACAACGCCGGCCGTCTCCCCGAAGTCGATCACGTCGCCGACGCCGTACTGATCCTCGAGCATCATGAAGATCCCGCTCAGAAAATCGCGCACAATGGTCTGTGCGCCGAACCCGAGTGCAATACCGACGACACCCGCTCCGGCGATGAGGGGTCCGAGGTTCACGCCGAATTCGCCGAGCACCATGAGGACGGCGAATCCGTAGATCAGCGACGTGGCGATGCTCTTGAGCACGGTGCCCAGCGTCCTGGCTCGCTGCTGCGAACGCTCGGACTGGGCCTTGAGGAACTCGAGCTTCTCCTCGGCTCGGCCCAGCAGGCTCTCGAACCGGCCGTCACCGACTTCCTGCTCCTCACGCTGCTGCGCGGAGGCCTGGCGAAGTACGACCAACCGATCGACGCTCCTCTGGATGGCGCGACGCAGCAGCCGGTTGGCGACGAAGGCAACGAGAAAGATGAAGACGACCTTGAGCGGCTTCGAAACCGCCCATTCGACCGCACGGGCCAGGAATTCGTTCTCGGTCAGTTCGAAGACGAACTCGCAGGCGATCCCCGGATCGGAGCCGCAGACGGTGGCGAGCTGTTCGGCCTGGGTTGCCTGTGCGATGGGTTCGAGCATGGCGGGAACGTACCGCAGAATGGGTGGCGGGCATGGGATTGTCGCGACCTCCGGCGCTCCCCCGCGACGAGGGGGCGGCATCAGACCGCCCCCTCTCGCAGAATCGTGACTGGTCAGCTGTGGCGAGCAGCCAGCTCACGGATGCGGATTGCCTGGAATCGGAGCACCTGGATGATCGTGCCCAGGCCAAACGCGATGCCGAACAAGTAGAACACCACGCCGATCCGCCGTAGCCCTTCTAGCACGAGGGCCCATCGCTCGTGGGACTCCAGCGACCACGTCTCGCCGGCTGCAGCTGCGCCGAAGTGCAACACAACCGCAACGGCCATCGTCATCATGCCCATCATCATGAACGCCGTGAACACCTTGGCCGTGACCGGCATCTCGAGGGTGAGGACTTCGTTGCCTACCGCCTCCTGGACTTCACCTCCACCTTTGCGGAAGTTGCCGAGGACGCGGGCGATGGCGAACGAGATGGCGGCAAAGACGGCCATGAATCCGATGAACCCGAAGGCCGCGACGAGGTGGCCGAGCCGGGCTGCATCGATGAGGCCGCCGGTTGCCGCGTCGCCGCTGGACGCTATCTCGGCTGCACGTATCCACGAGAACACGAGGGCAATGGGGAACGCCACGACGGCCATGAGGGTCATCGGCAGCCAGAGCCGCCGCCCCATGGTTTGGGGTTTGTTGTATCCGAGACTGTGATCCGATGTTTCAACTCTGAACTGGTCCGTTACTGGTGTTGCCATGTTCGGTACCTCCTTCATGCCCCGGTGGCGAGGATCTCGCGAATTCGGCTGAACTGGAAGGCCAGCACATTGCCAATCGTCACCAGGGCGAACACGATGGCGAGCAGGATCAGGCCGAGCCCCACTTCGCGCGCCGGACCGAGCCAGGCGGACCAGGCTCCGAAGGTGGCACCGCCGTCGACGCCGGCGGCCACGAGGTAGAGCACGAACTGAGCTACCGAGACCACGAGTCCCAGCATCATGATTCCGACGAAAAGCTTGGCCGTGACCGGCATGACCAGGGTGCGGACCGGCAGCCCAAGCGAGTGTTGGACGACTCCGCCC
>JBFIQU010000004.1:0-22100 GCA_041609395.1 Acidimicrobiia bacterium
GTACGGCCAGTCGAAGCTGGCGAACTACCACTTCGCGCTCGGCCTGCAGCAGGAATTCGAACGGCGTGGCCTGGCGGCGCAGAGCCTGGTGGCGCACCCCGGGTTGTCCCACACCAACCTGCAGGTCCATACCGTCGAGCAAGGTGGTACGGGCTCGGGTCACTTCTGGGCGCGTATGGCGCGCCACACAGGGATGCCCGCCGACCGCGGCGCGCTTCCCCAACTGCGCGCTGCGACTGATCCCGCCGCCAAGGGCGGACAGATGTACGCCCCTCGCTACATCCAGGCCGGGCCCCCGGTGCGCCGCCCCATCATGCGCCGCATCGGGCTCGGCAAGGCGATCGAGACACTGTGGAACGTGTCGGAGCAGGAGACCGGGATCGCCCTCGATTTCGGAAGCGCCGCCCGCTGATCGCGGCGAACGTCGCCCAGCCGCGATCCGCCGTGCGTGGCTGCCGAACAGCTCGATGGGTGTCATCGCCCGTACGTCGGGCGTCGGTTCTCAGGGTCGCGCTGAGGAACACGGCCACGGTTCATAGCAGTGGCCGCAATAGCCATCCTCCCGCCTTCTATGACCGTCGACGGATTGTGGGGACGGGCGGTCGCTTGGGCGATTGTCCGGAGTCCCCCGCGCGGCGCGCCGGGGCGCAAAGGTTGCGCGATAGACCCAGGTGATCATTGTTACACCGGCGGCGGCCAGCACGAGTCCGACGATGAGGTCTCCGACTTCCGGCTCCGCGTTGGTGGCGATACCCCAGTAGGAGAGCACACCGAAGACTCCCAGAACCACCAGGGCCAGGGATAGGAGGATGAGGAGAAGCCACCACCGTTGTACGTTGCTGCGCGCCTGGAGGGCGTTGAGCTCGCCGAATGCGTTCGCGTATTCGGGGTTCTTGAACGACACCCAGGCTCGATCGAGGGCGGTGGTACCGAATCCGACGTCCCTGGTGCGTTCGCCATGCCGGTCGCAAAACGGGACTGCATGCCACACTCGCTGCCAGTTGGCCGCGACCAGGGGTCGAATCAATTGGCGACGGTACGGGCGGTTGAAAAACGACACCATCCAGCGCAGCGTGCCCACCTGCGTGGTGAATCGACCGCTTCCACCCGGCAACAGAGCGGCCGTCGTCTCGTAGACGAACGCTCGGGTCGACGGCTCCAGGCAGGTCGCGCAGAGATCGGGATACGCTTCGGGCCCAGCCGCTATGCCCGGGGCCAGGGATCGCCCGAGACGCTCGTCATCGCGGCCCAGCGAGAACTTGGGACGCCCGACGTACCAGATTCCGGCGAGGGATCGTCTCGTGATCGCCGGCGGCGTTAGCAGCACGTCTACGGTGCCGAGATCCTTGGCCGCCGACATGCTCTGATGGGAGCGGGCGATCCGGACCGGCTCGGATGCTGCAAGCGCGGCAGCCAAAGCTTCGTCGCTCGTGCCGCCCATTGCATCCTTTGCGGTCGGGGCTGTGCTCAGGAAACCTTTTCGATACGCGCAATAACAGGGGAGAAAGGCCCATGGGCGAGTACGAAGCTGACGCGACCGACGGCCGGCTGAGGGGGACGCCGGCCGTCGAATCGGGGTGAACGTCGGTTCAGATGAAGATGATCTGGGCGTCCTCGCTCAGCTCCATGAACTCGCTGACGTTGATGATGTCCTCGACCTCGTCGATCATGTCGTCACGCTCTAGGCCCATCATGTCGACCGACAGCTTGCACGCCCAGAGTTTGGCGCCCATGTCGTGAAGCATCGACAGGAACTCCGGTACGTCGGGCACGTCGAGTTCGCGGATCTGCTTCTTCAACATCCTCGTGGCGAATCCGGTCATGCCGGGCAGCCCTCCGAAGCCCTGCGGTATGTGCCAGGCCTGACCCGGCATGTGCATGGCCGTATTGCCCAGCATGGAGAACTGCAGGTTGGCCTGGGTTGCCTTGTTGATCATGTCCATGCCCCAGAACGTGAAGAAGATGTGGCATTCGATTCCCTCACCGAGCGCACCGCTGGCCATGATCAGGGCCGGGTACGCCATGTCGAGGTTCCCCTTGGAGCAGATGAAGGCGATCTTGCGATCGGTCTCGTCGTCACCGAAATCGGGGATGATCGGTGCGGTCTCCGTTGTTGTCATGGTTGTGCCTTTCGTGTCACAGCTCGTCGGCTACACGCATCCGACCGGCTTCTGCAGCCCGGCGACGTAACTCATCTTCTTGGCCGGCTTCTTGGGGAACAGCACGAAAAGCTGTTTCGTCTCGAAGCCGCCGGCGGTGGACACCCGGCGCAGCGTCGGCGTTTCGCCGGTCTCGGTGAAGTCCTCGCGGAGGAACTTGACGACACGCCAGTGATCCTCGGTCATCTCGATGCCGATGTTGGTGGCGAGCTGGCGTCCGATGTCCTCGTTCCACTCGCCGGGTTCGGTCATGAAGCCTTCATCGTCGACGTGGACGTCGACTCCGGCGATCGTTGCTACGGCCATGGTCATGCCTCCTGGTTGTCAGATCTGGTGGGTTGGGGTTGGTCTGCGATTGAGCCGAGGACCCGCAGCATGCGGGCCAGGCCACGTTTCACCTGGGGATCCCGCATCTGGCGGAGGAGTTCCCGGGCAGAGGGTGTCGTGTGCACCTCTTCTTCGAGGGAGTGCGCCGTGCGTTGCAACAGCTCCATGACCTCGGGTTGGGTCATCTCCTTGACCGTCTGCAGGATCAGAACGATGTTGTCTCCGAGCTGATTCACGTCGTCCTCGGTGAATGACGTGACGACCCGGTCGACGACGCCGAAGCCGCTGCGAGCGAACGTGAAGTATCCACGTTCGTCGAGTTCGGCGAGAGCTGCGATCGCTTTGGGCATCGCCTCGGTCGCAATGGGACCGGCTTCGTTGAGGAAGTCGATGGCGCTCTCGAGGCGCTGCAGCGTCGCTTCGATGTTCCGGGTATTGCGTGCCAGCCGCTTCACGAGGCGCAGCAGGTCCTCGGTCGAGGCGTGGTCCTGCAGCTGTTCGAGTTCCCGGCCTGCTATCAGCATCGCCTCGGTTCCGATCGGGGCCAGGTCGCGGCGGAGTTCGTCCCACGTGCGACGGCGGGTCTGCTGGTCCCGGAGCTCGGTGACGATGTAGGCGACGTCCGTTTCGAGGCGGTCGAGCCGGGCGCCGAGGTCGGTGGTGACGGCGGCTGCGGTCATCACGCCTCCTCACGGATCTTGCCGGCCATCAGCATCTCGTGGGGGAGTGGCAGTGGCTTGCCCGGCAAGAGGATGTTCCAGTACACCCACTTGAACATCAGCTTGCCCCAGTGGTTCATCTCCGTCTCCTTGAGCAGCGAGAAGGGTCCGATACCCGGCAGCGGATATTTGCCCGGGAGCGGCTCGGTGTCGTAGTTGAAGTCGATGAGCATCCCCTTGCCGTGGCCGGATTCGATGAAGCAGTTGGCGTGTCCGTCGAACGCCTCGGTCATCGGAAGACCCGCGGCGTGGCGGAGGAAGTTCTCGGTGAACACGTCGACGGCGAAGTGGGCGACGGAGCCCGCTTTGGACGTCGGCAGGTTGGCGGCGTCGCCCAGGGCGACGATCGTGTCGTAGTCCTTCGACAGGAACGTGTGCTTGTCGACCTTGACGTGGTTGAGTTCGTCGCCGAGCCCGGAGCGGGCCACGAAGTCGGCGCCCATGTTGATCGGCACGGTGACGAGCAGGTCGAACGGGATCTCGCGTTCGTCGTACGACACGAGCATCTTGCGGTCGACATCGACCCGCTCGAGGAAGAAATCCGACTCGAGAGCGATCTTCTTCTCCTCGAGCATGTGACCGAGATAACGGGCCGCCACCGGCTTCGTGAAGGCGCCGGGGAGCGGGGTCACGTACACGATTTCGACCCGGTCGCGCACGCCGGCTTCGCTGAAGAACCAGTCGGCGAGAAACGAGAATTCCAGCGGAGCCACCGGGCATTTGATCGGCATCTCGACCACCTGCACCACCAGCCGTCCCCCGTCCCACGTGCGGAGTCGATCCCGCAGCGCCACGGCACCTTCGAGGGTGTAGAAGTCGTGGATCGATTTCCCGTATTCGGGACCGTCGAGCCCCGGAGTCTGGTCGGGACGGGGCGAGGTGCCGGTGGCGATGACGAGGTAGTCGTAGTCGAGCGCAGTGCCGTCGGTCAGGACGACGCGTCGTTCCTCAGGCTCGACCAGGTCGATCTCGCCCTCGACGAAGTCGACGCCGCGAGGAATGAAGTCCCGCGTTGGTTTGACCAGCTCCTGCGGCTCGTACATGCCGAAGGGGAGAAGCAGGTAGCCGGGCTGATAGTGGTGCTGGGGGCTCGGGTCGACCACCGTGATCGACCATTCGGTCTCCTGCAACCGGCGGCGCAGTTTGTTCACCACCATCGTGCCGGCCGTGCCGGCTCCGAGAACGAGCAGCTTCTTCACGTGTTACTCCTTGGATTCAGAGGTTTGGTGACCCGGGCCGCTCCGGCGGACCGCCAGGGCGGCGATCTGGTCGAACGTCGACAGCAGTTCGCCGCGTTCGGCGGCTAGAGCGGACACGAGGTCGGCGATCTTCGGAAGAGCGGACAGGACGCGGCGGCGCTCGTCTTCGTCGAGGTGGTACACGCCGGCGAAATGGGGGAGCAATGCTTCCGGGGCGACGCCGATACCGGCGGCGATGTCGTCGAGATCGGAATCGGCCGGAGGCCATATCTCGGGGCGGACGCCACCGACGATGACCATCCCGGCCAGCTGGTTGTCGATCCGCACGAAGGTGCGGGCGCACTGGAAGCCGAGATGGCTCGGGATCCATTGCGGCTCGAGACCACCTACGCCGAGCCGCCTCCAGCCGTCGACGCAGCGGTCGAGGACGCCGGGTAGCTCTTCGATGGCGGTGTAGAACTCACAGGGGTTGGCGACGTCCGAGAGCGGTCTCCCCTTCATGTCGGTGACGATGGCCATAACGCCGAGCACCTCGCCGGCGAGGTCGGCGATGGCCTGCAGGGACTGCGAGCCGAGGAGGTCTGCAAGGGGCGCACCGGTGGTGACGGCGGTGGGGGCTGCGGAGGCGGGTCGGGCGAGCCAGCGGTCGATCTCTTCGGCAGGGAAGCGCCACTGCCGTCCTACCTTGACGGCTGGGATCCGGCCCGATTCGGCCATACGGTAGATGGTGGACTTGTCGACGTTGATCAGCGCCTGGAGGTCTTTGGTGGTCAAGAGCGTGGTGGCATTCATCGAAGGCCTCCTGGTATCTGTTGCATCTCCTGCATCTCATACACGGTTACCAGGGTGCATAAGTGGGTACTAGAGCCGAAAGTCCATGTGCGCACATTCACAAAGTCTGGTTTCGCCCGACACCTTTCTAGGCCCATGTGGTCCCTCAACGGTTGGCACGGGTATGCCAATCCCGCGATGCCCGGAACCCGGCGCGGTCCGGCGTCGTCGTAGGTGCATGACACAGAACCTCACTCCGCATCGGCGACTCCTCGCCTTCGCCCTGGTGGCGGCTCTCGTAGCCGGTGCCTGTGGCTCAGACTCCGTCGGCAGCAGCACACTGCTCGCCCCGACCCCGATCCGTGTCGCCGGCGCCGCCAACAACGGTGCGCCGAACGACGCCGCACTTGGTGCGCCGGAGACCGCTGACAGCAGCTTCGACCGGATGGGCCTCTTCGCCCCGTGGGTCCTCTACGAGTTCATCATCGGCTCCGGCTTCCCGACCCTCCCCACACAGGGCAACGGGTGGACCTATCCGTCCGGCACCGAAATCGACCTCGACCGGATCCGCACCATCGCCGCCGTTCTCGGCCTCGACGGCACGCTGACATCCCGCGCCGAGGAATTCGGCGGAGGGTGGGTCATCGGACCCGACGACGGATCCGCTCCCACCCTGTACGTAGCCGCCGACGGCCAGCTGTCGTGGTGGTTCAACGCGCCCTACCGCACCGATGAGGTCACCGTGGTCGACTGTGTCGAACCGGTGGTCGTCGATCCCGACGCATCCGTGTCCTCCGAAGGCGCATCTTCGTCCGACGGCGGCACTGATGCCGGGACCGAAACGCCCGGTTCCGAGACGTCGACGCCGGAATGCGTGTACGAGGAACCGCAGCCGCCGGCCGGGATCCTGACCGCCGACCAGGCCCGGAGCCGTGCGCTCGACCTGTTGACCAGGATGGGTGTCGACCCCACCCGTTTCGAGCTGCAGGTCCACGCCGATCAGTGGTACGCCTCGGTGTGGGCGCAGGAGCTGCTCGGGGGGACGCGTGCCCCGGTCGGCTGGTATTTCGGCTTCGGTGCTGAAGGGCGCCTCGACTATGCCGGTGGGCAGCTCGCCGCTCCCCTGGAGGTCGGTCCGTACCCCCTCGTCGATCTCGACAAAGCGCTCGAACGCCTGCGCAACGGTCACTATGGATACGGGTCGTTGGCAGCCGACACCGTCGCCGTAGGTGCGCCCGCCGAACCGTGCGAAGAGGGCAAGGACTGCCCGGTCCCCCCCGAGCCGGAGACGATCCAGGTCACGCTCACCGGGGTCCGCCAGGACCTGTGGTGGGCCTGGGACGCCGACGGCACCGCCTGGCTGCTGCCGGCGTTCACGTTCCTCGCCGCCGACGGAGCCGAGTTCACCGTGCCGGCGGTCAGCGATGAATACCTCCTCATCGACGAGACCGTGGTCGAGCCCGGAACCGACGATCCGGCCCCGCCGCCGGTCGGTGATCCTGCCGGCGAAACGATCGACCCCGACGAAGCTGCGACGCTCGTCGGTGTCACCGAGGACGCGGCACTGGAACTGGCTGCAGAACGAGGCTGGACGGTCCGGATCGTCGCCAGGGACGGCGAGTTCTTCGCCGTCACCGACGACTACAGCCCCACGCGGGTGAACCTCACCATCGTCGACGGCGCCGTTGCCGAGGTCTCCATCGGCTGAGCCCCAGAGTCCCCGCCACACCCGGGCCGATCTCGTTCCGACCCCGAGATCGGCCCGGCCCGCGTCTGGCGGATCAGAACTGGGTGTATCCGCCGTCGATGAGGATCGCATCGCCGGTGTGGTACCGGCTGGCGTCGGACGCGAGATACACGGCGATTCCGGCGAAGTCTCCCGGTGTGCCCCACCGGCCGGCCGGGATACGAGGCAAGACCCGGCTCGTGAAGCGCTCGTCGACGAAGATACCGCCGGTCATGTCGGACTCGATCCATCCCGGCAGCACCGCATTCGCCCGGATTCCATAGCGGCCGTATTCGACCGCAAGGCCCTTGACCATGGCGATGACGCCGGCCTTGGCGGCGGCGTAGTGCTCGCCGCGGGGCATGCCCTGGAGGGCGGCCATGGACGAGGTGACGACGAGCGATCCTCCCGAGTCGCGTTGCCGCAGATGCCGAACCGCTGCCTGAAAGGTGTGGAACACACCGTCGAGGTTCACTCGCAGCACGTACTCCCACTCCTCTGTGCTCATCTCGTGAAACCGGGTGATGCCCGCACCGACCCCGGCGTTGGCGAAACAGGCGTCCACCTTGCCGAACTCGGCCACGACCGCCTCGAACGCGCCCTGCACGGCTTCGGCGTCCGTGACGTCGACCTCCATCGCCGCCGCCCGGCCGCCAAACGACCGGATCCGCTCCATTGCTGATGTGTTCTTGGCCGGATTACGGCCCCATATGCACACATCCGCTCCGGCGGCCGCAAGCCCTTCTGCCATTCCAAGGCCGATGCCGCCGTTGCCACCGGTGACCAGGACCGTCGAGCCCGTGAGATCGAAGATGCTCATCGGGCCGCAGCGTACCGGGCGCAATGCACACGCCGCTCATCGGGCCGGCGGCTCAGTACGGCAGGTAGCCCCACAGCGTGGTGTGGAAGCTGCTGCCGGTCGAGCGGCTGATGTAGCAGCGGCGGGTGGCAGGGTGGAGGTTGGCGATGTCGTCCATGCCGTCCCCCGTGAAATCGCCCGGCATCTGTGCCGTCCACCCGGCCGGGCTCACGAACGTCGCCCACCGTTTCATGGAGAAGCCGGATCCGCGGGAGATGCCGACATACCAGCGGGCGGTGCGAGTGTGGAACGAGGCGATGTCATCCATCCCATCGCCGGTGAAATCTCCCACCATCTGCGGGTACCAGCCGTCCGCCGTCACGAAGTCGGCCCACATCTTGGTGCTGAAAGCCGTTCCCGTCGACATGCTCATGTACCACCGCCCGGTCCTGGTGTGGTAGTTGCCGATGTCGTCTCTCCCGTCGCCGTTGAAGTCACCCACCATCTGCGGTGTCCAGCCGTCGGGGGTGACGAAGTCGGCCCACAGCTTGGTGGCGAATCCCTTGCCGGTCGACACCGAGATGTACCACCGTCCGGTGCGGATGTGATAGTTGGCGATGTCGGCCTTGCCGTCGCCGTTGAAGTCGCCGACGAGTTGCGGTGTCCAGCCGTCGGGGGTGACGAAGTCGGCCCACAGCTTGGTGGCGAAGCTTCTGCCGGTCGACTGGCTCACGTACCACCGTCCGGTGCGGATGTGATAGTTGGCGATGTCGGACTTTCCATCGCCGTTGAAGTCGCCGACGAGCTTGGTCGTCCACCCGTCGGCGCTGACGAAGTCGGCCCACAGCGACGTGTCGAACGCATCACCCGTCGAAACCGAGACGTACCAGCGTGACGTGCCTTCGTGGAAGTTGGCGATGTCGTCGAGTCCGTCGCCGGTGAAATCGCCGACGAGTTGGGTGGTCCAGCTCCCCACGCTGCTGAAGTCGCCCCACAGCTCCATCGAGAACTCGTCACCCAGGGAGCGGGCGACAAACCATCGGCTCGTCTCCGGATCGAAGCTCGCCATGTCGGTCTTCCCGTCGCCGTCGAAGTCGCCGATGACGTGTGGCCACGAGTCGTAGTCGGGTCGGGGAGCGATGGTGATGTCCACGACGACGATATCGGATTGCCACTTGCCGTCGGTGACGTAGTACGCAAATGCGTCGAACCCGGCATGGCCCGGTCCCGAGCGGTAGGTGAATCCGCCGTCTGATCGCAGCTCGAAGGCACCGGCATGCGCCGGGCCCTCGACATGAACCGCCTCGAGTGGGTCACCGTCGGGGTCGTGATCGTTGCCGAGAACCCCCGGCGCCGGAACTACCGTCGTCTCTCCTTCTAGTACCCGCACCTCATCAGGCGCGGCGACCGGTGGACCCCCCAGCGAGGTGCCGTCGAGGCCGACCATGAACAGCCCGCTGCGGGTCGGGTCGAGGGCATCCGCCCGGTACACGACGAGGTCGGTGCCCGGAACGATCCGAGCCTGCTCCACGTCACCACCGATCGTGAGCTCCCCGCTGATCCGCATCGGCTGCGACGGGTCGTCGTACAGCGACGTCACCATGAGCTCGCTGTACCGGTAACGCTGCAAATTGGAGATGTAGGTGATCGTCGTGCCGTCGCCGGCGAAGTCCACCTCGTCAACTGAGCCCCAGACCAGCGGCTCGGCGTTGAGCCGGTGTCCGGAGGTAGCCGGGCCTCCGGGCGGGACGGCATACAGTTCGAGGCCACGGCCGTCGGCGAGATGAGCGCTGTAGAGAACGAGATCGCCGTGCGGCGCGGTGTGGAAACCGCCGACCTCGTCGTAGAAGTCGTCCAGCGGCAGGTTCAGCTTGGTCGGGGTCGTGTTCGATCCGTCCATAGGCACGCTCCACAGCTCCTCGACCGAACCCGTCTCGAGATCGGCGATGAACAGGAAGTAGGCGCCGTCGGATGTGAACGACGGCCGGGACGGGCTGAACCAGTCGAGTCCCGTGGCGAGGATCCGGGTTCGCGCCGAGGCCGGACCCGTGGTCGGAACGGCGTACGCGTCGTAGGGATCCGACGTCAGATAGACCGCAAACGTGCCGGTCGGGTCGACCGCCAGATCGCTACACGACGCAACGCCTTCCGTGTCGTTGGGACCGCTCAGCAACACGTGGGCCGACGACGGTCCGGCTACCGGCACGCTGTGCACTTCGGTCGGGTAGCTGTCCGTGCAGTAGACCACCCGGTCGCCGACGACCCGGAACCGGCTCCACGACACTTCGGTATGACCGATCTCGGTGGCGGTGCCGCCCGCGATCGGGATCGAGTACAGCCCGTCGTGGAACAGCTCTTCGTCCGAGGTGAAGACCACCGTGGCCGAATCCGGTGCTATCTCGAACCAGTCGACGCCGCTGACCTCACCCGAGGACAACTTGACCGGGGCGCCCCCGGTGACCGGAACCGAGAAGATGTCGGTGACGTACTCGGGTGGCCCGAAGCTCGTGTAGACGAGGTGCCCCCCGTCGGGGCTCACGAGGCGTCGGCGTTCGGCGTGCGCGGCGCTTCGCAGCAGGACCCCGGCTGATTCGGGTCCGGCGATCGGTACCGACCGGATCTCCTCGTCGTACGAGCAGCACTCGTCGCCGAACGGTATCGAGTAGACGACCCGGCTCGAATCGGCGGTGATCTCGAACCACGGCTCGTCGACCCCGAACTCGGCCGGGTTGGCCACCCCGCCGAGCCGGGTGACGGCCCCGCCGAACACCGGCACGCTGTAGAGGCCTCCGTCCGTTGTGACGAACACCGCGTACCTACCGTCCGGGCTGATATCGAAGTCGTAGACGTCCATATCGACGAGCGCCGACTGCGTCATGATCTCGTTCATCCACGGCCGGTATGCAGCTACCTCGGCGTAGATGCCGGGGCTGCCGACACGGGCGCAGCCGCGACCCCAGTTGATCACACCGACCTGCAGCCATCCGCCCGGTCTGGGAACGAGCAGCGGCCCGCCGCTGTCGCCCATGCAGGGGCCGATCCCGCCGTCGATCACGTCGCCGGCACACATCTGATACGCGGCGTGGAAGTAGGGGTCGGGCGGGGGATAGGCGATGGCGCATATCGACTCGCTCACGACCGGCAGGTCGACCTCCATCAAGACGTCGGAGCCGGGGTCGTCTTCTCCTGTTCGTCCCCAGCCGATGGCGGTCGCTGTGGTGCCCGCCGGGTAGCGGTCAAGGTCGGCCGGGCCCGCCAGCTCGACGGGCGGGTAGATGGACGGACGATCGAGCCTGACGAGGGCGACGTCGTGAACCTTCACGTCGTCGTTGTAGTCGCGGTGCACGAAGACGGCCTTGGCCGAGTACTGCTCACCGGCTCCCGAGTTCAGGTCGTGCAGGCCGATGCTGAGGGTCAGGTCGTCGACCTGCGGGTATCCGGTCAGCCAATAGCCGAGGTTGTTCTGGACCCGGACCAGGTCGAAACAGTGCGCAGCGGTGAGCACCCACTCGGCGTCGATGAGGGTGCCAGCACAATTCACCGGCTGCCACCCGTAATAGGTGAACGGATAGCTGTAGTAGGTCACATAGACCGACATGTAGATGTCGACCATGAACGGGTACTCGCCGGGCGTGGCCTCGTCGCCGCCGACGATGTCGGGCTGCACCGGCTCGGTGACGATTTCCGTGAGGAGCTCGGTTGGATTCGCCTCCGGGGGTCTCACCGGGGAATCGCCGGCCATGGCCGCCGGCATTCCCATCAGCAGCAGTGCGAGCACGGCTGCGAGAGCCGTACTGCGGAAACACGGATTGATCGAGCCGTCCTTGGATTTCACGATGCCCCCCACTCCGTTGTCCTACCGGGGAGGCGACCTGCGGCGAACGGAATTCGACCAGCGTGCCGGGCCGGCGGATCGTCCATTACGGGCGTGTCCACACATCCCCCCTTCGGGACCGCCTGAGCGCGACGAACCGGCGGTCCCCTCTTACGTTGATTGGACCGGGCGCTGCGAGGCTTGACTAGGGCCGACAGTCACTCCGCGTAGCTGTTTCAAACGACGCCCGGTGGCATACCCGGTGCCGGTGATCGGTGGGATCAGCCGTCCCGTGCGCCGCGATTGCCCTCACGCGACGTCCCGTCGGCGTCCCGGTCGATGGAGGTCGTCGTGGTGGTGGAACGGCTCGTGTCGTGATCGGTTTCGTCCCGGGCCCGATCCGGAGCAGGCTCTGTGGCGGCGGCGGCGGCGGTGGTGGTCGTCGCCGCTGTGTCCCGTTGCGCATCGCGAGACGCCTGCGACGCGTCGGTCGTCGTAGACCGGACCGGCCGGTCCTGCGGGGCATCGTCGATTGTCGGGCCGGGCTCAATGCCATCGGCATCGTTCGAGACACCGCCGCGGACGGCAATCCGGTCCCGGGCGGCGTCGAGGCGGAGACGGTATTCGCCGGCACGGTGATGATCGGCGGGAAGGTCGGTCACGGCCCGCGTGGCCGCATCGAGGCGATCGGCGATGGCGCCATCGGTGGCGTCACGGCGCAGCACCGTTTCCAGTTCCTCGAGGCGGTGGTCGACGGCGATGTCGGCGTCGAACCAGGTTCTGACGTGCTCGGTGACCTGCTTGATCGGATACAGCACGTCCCCGGGAATCGACGACTCGGCTGCAACCGCGGCGGCAGGAGCGAAGAGGGTGAGGGCGGCTGCGACCGGGGCCAGGCGGTAGCGCCACGACCGGCGTTGTTGTGGCGGAGCCGGAGGGGGCTCGGCGAGCGCGTCGCCGATGGTCGCGAGCTGACGATCCATCGTCTCGGCGTCGACCTCGACAATGAGGGCGGCCAACCGGTCTCGGATTTCGCTCTTCATGATGTGTGCCTCTGTGGCTCGGTCTCTACTGATACAGACGCCGCAGCGCCCAAGGATTCGACGGATGTGAGTGATCTCTGAAGGCTGCGCTGGGCTCTCGAGAGCGCGGCGTACACCGCAGCCCGGTTGCTGCCGACGACACCGGCGATCTCCTCCGGCGTCATGCCGACGACCCATCGCAATACGACGAGCTCACGCTGGTTGTCGGTGAGGGTCATCAACGCCGCACGGAGATCGGGGTCGATGTCGTCGACATCGTCGGTGACGGCGGAATCGGGAACACGGTCGTAGGGGGTCTCCGGCCGGCGGGACCGGCGTCGCAGCTCGTCGAGACAGGAGAACCGAACGCTGCGGTACAGCCAGGAGCGAAGCGACCGACCGTCGCCGCGCAGCGTGGGAGCGGCTCGGGTGAGTTCGAGGAAGGCTTGCTGCACGGCATCTTCGGCGGCCAGGCGGTCGTGGAGCATCCCGTACGCAAAGGAGACCAGGCCGGACGCGGTGAGCCGGTAGACGGTTCCGAAGGCCGCTTCGTCGCGGTTGCGGATGCCGTCCACCAGCTCATCGAGGGCGCCGGTGTTCATCGGGGGAATCCCCTGGCCGGGAGTCCCCGGCTAGAGGGGCGGGTTGACGTGGTTGAGCAGGCGATGGCAGGCCCACAGCCAGTGGCGCACATCGTGGCCGTAGTCGACGTCCGTGTGTTCGCCGAGCCATGCCACACACCTCTTGAAGAGGGGGCGGTCGGTGATGGCGTCGTGGGGCCGCCGCTGCCGGCAGTCAACGGGGCGGTCGTAGGCTCGATCCCGGTCACAGTCGATCGGACGGTCCTGGGGGCGGCAGTCGACCGGGCGATCGGGAGCGCGGTCCCGGTCACACCACAGAGGGCGATCGATAGGGCGATCGATGGGACGGTCGTGCAGACGGTCCCGGATGGCATCTCGTTCGTAGGTGTCGACTGTTGCATGGTCGGTCTGGTCGGTCACCGCGTCGGTGCTGGCGGCAGCCGATCCGGTGATGGCCATGGTCAGGGCCAAAACGGCCGTGGTGATGAGTCTCCGTCGAAACATCGGTCCTCCAAGGGGTTGCCTGTACCCCTACAGACGCCGACGATCGTGAAGATTCGACGGGAAATCGCGAAATTTCCGTCAGGTCGCTGCAAACACCATGGCCGCCACCAGTGCCCCTCGTATGGTCCACCCCGCCGTTCTCCATCGATTCGACCTCAGCAGCCGATCGATCACGTCGGGAGCGGAGCCCCGACTCAGGCGTTCATGGATCGGAACCTGCACCAGGGCGGTCGTACTCCAGATCGCGGCAAGGATGACGCCGCCGATGAGAACAGGTGCGAGGTCGATGGTCGCCGGGCGTACCCATACCAGCAATCCCGCTGTGGCCACCTCGATAGCCGCAGGCACGGCGAGAAGATATCCCATGCGGCGTGTGTGCTCGGCCTCGTACCCCACAAAGGTCTCCGTCCCAACCCGATGAAAGAGCGGGTAGTGAACGGCCTGGATCGTCCAGATCAGTCCCACCATGAACCAGGTTGCGGCCGCATGGACGAGCAGGACGGCCACCGGTCAGCAGGCCCGGCAGGGACTCGCGCTCTGCGGCGGCTGCGCCGCGAGACCGGCGGTCCTATCCACTGACTTCACTTCTCTGCAGGTCGGGCGCGGTACACCGCCGGCGCCGCCGGGATCGCGACGGGGCGCCAGACGGTCAGGATGATCCACCGAATCGTTCCGCGTACGCGGCTTCGACGAGATCACGATCTGCATCGAGCAGATCCGAGGTCCGTGTGCCCTCGAGCACCAGATCCGCCTGGCGCCGGAGAATCCTCGACAGATGATCGTCGTCGGCGGCGACGGTGCTGAGGCGGTGCAGAACCGCGAGGAGGTAACGGGCCACCGACGGCTGGCCGGCTGCGGCGAGGCGAATCTCGTCGAATGCGAGCGCCACCATGGCGGCATGATCGATCCGGTGTGGATTGACGATCGTACGCCCTTCCTCGGTTGTGACCCGGGCCGGGGGATGTCGGTGGAGCATCTCTTCAAGGATCGGCGCCATGTGGAAGATGGCGTCCTGCGCCGTCGTCGGATCGTTGATTCCGGGGGACAGGGCTCGCAGGGCGATATCGGCGAGTTGACGAATCGAATAGGAGACATCCTGCTGGGTCGTACGGTCCCGTCCGATGTCGGCCGCCTGGCGAGCGCGCGTCGCTACCGCGTCGGGATCCTCCGGGAACGGCCACAACGTCCCGAGCGGCGATCCGGATGTCACATACCGCCCGACACCCGTTTCGACGCGGAGTATGCCGCCCGGTTGCACCAGGCCGAGCAGGGTGTCCTCGTCGAGCTGCTGAACCCACCCGGCCTCTCCGGCCGGAAGCTGGAAACCGGCACCCGCGGGTATCTCGGCGGCGGCTTCGGGTGAGGGGTCCTCGGTCCACCTGGAACGCAGCTGCGCAACGCCCTCACCGGTGATGCGGTGCAAGATCGTCGAAATGTTCATCGTGTGGGCGCTGTGATTGATGAAGGCCACGATCGACAGGATTGCGACGAGACCGAAGAGAACGGCGAGTCCCGCCGACAGGCTGGGTACGACCGGCGTTCCTCCTTCCTCCAGCGGTCCGCGCACGGAGCGGATCACCACCAGGCAATACGCAAACGTGCCGACCACGATGCCGATGACCCGCTTGTTGAACGGGTCGCGAAAGACACCAGAGACCGCCCGCGGGGAGTACTGGCTGGACGTCAACGAGATGATGAGAAGGCTCACCGAGAACGCGATACCGGCGAAGGTGATGGTGGCTCCGGCGACAACGCTCAACACGAGCCTGGCGCTGTCAACGGTGGCAGTCAGGCGAAAGGGGAGGTCGGCATCGGTCGTGATGCGCTCGTCGAGCGTGACGCCGAGTTCGCCGAGCAGCACTCCGCCGACGACGAACAGCATCGGAACGAAGAAGAAGCTGCTCCTGATGGTGTCGAGGATCGACTCGATCTGCACTCTCATGGGTGGCCGAATCTAACGACCGGTACCGTGGGAGTGTGGACATCGACCGAAGCGAGTGGGACGGGATCACCGCGGCGTTCGTCGCATTCTTCGCCGGCGCCGCGGGCTCCGTTCTCCACGACGACCACCAACTCGAATTCGACGGACGGCCGGATGTTGCGACCGGTCTCGTGATACGGCGCGACGGTACGTCGGAGTCGTTCATGCCTCTCCACGGGCTGCAGGCTCGTTGGACACGAATCCGATTCGACACCGCAGCCGACGCCGTTGTCCTCGAAGGCGACGGCGTGACCTACACCTACCGGGTTCCCCCGGCGCTACGCACTCAGAACCCGCGCTGACCTCCCCGAAACGGGGGTTCCCGACCAAGCGCGAATTCCTCGACGTTGGGTCCGCCGAGCGTATGGAGTCTCCGGTTGCCGAGAACGTAGCTGACGACCAGCAGCGGTATGACCAGGGGCCACGACGTCCCAACCTTGACCGCGGCGATGATTTCGGGCTGCTCGCGGGCGAAGAACAGCCACTGGGCGGCCGCACGCCCGGCGAAATACGCCGCCCAGATCATCGTGACTGCGGAGTACGCGGGCCTCACGTCGTCTCGCCAGTACCACGCACGCGGCCAGCGGCGGATGAACCAGCTGGACCATGCGGCCAGCGGCCGCCGCACGACCACGCTGATCACCGCAGCGAGCGCCCACCCGGCCGCGGAGACGATGCCCGGCAGGAAATACGACTCGGCTCGGCCCGAACGCAGCGCCAGCCAGGCGGCGAATACGACCGCTGCGATGCCGCCGCCGGCATAGATGGCTTTTTGGCCCTTGACGATCCGCCACGCGGCGACCCCGGCCCCCATCGCTACCGCCGCGGCTGCCGCCCAGCCCAGACTGGTGACGGCGTCGACGGCGACGAACAGCAACGGGGGCAGCAGTGAATCGCCGAGTGTCCGTTCACCGATGAACAGATTCCTCAGGTCGTTTCGGATGTCGTCCCGCAGGGTCCCGTCGATCACGATGTGCAGGCTACGGTTCTACCGCCGGTTAACGCAGCCCGGCGACCTACACGCTCGAGTGACGGGGGACCCGATGATCCAGGCCGCAGCCCGGCACACGTCCACCACCTCGACGACCACCGCCGCCACGACCAGCACGACCGGGCCATGACCTCGACGACCGCGACCTCGAGACAGACCGTGCGTGTCACCTTCCGGTCGAGCCGATGACAGAGGAGGCGGTGCGCGCTGGGACGCTACTGCCCGTCCGGCTCATCGTTCTTTCTGTCTTCGTCGTCGCGGTCAGTACGCAACCCGTCTTTCTCCTGGGAGCAGCCTTCCTCGACATCGGACCGGAGTTCGGCTTCGGGCCCCGTGGGCTCGGAATGCTGACGGCTGCCTTCTTCCTCACCGCCTCGGTGACCTCGGCGCCGCTCGGCCGTGTCGTAGAGCGGATCGGCTGGCAACGAGCCATGCGGATAAACCTCGCAGGATCATCGATCCTCTTGCTGGCCATAGCGGTGGCGGGGCGGTCGACCGAAACGCTCATGCCGCTGCTGGTGGCCGCCGGGTCGTTCTACGGACTCGCCAACCCTGCCGCCAATCAGGCGCTGGCCGAAGAGGTGTCACCCCGGCGCATGGCCCTCGTCTTCGGCCTCAAACACGCCGGGATCCCGACGTCGACGCTGCTCGCCGGCCTGGCAGTCCCTCTCGTCATCGTGACCCTCGGCTGGCGGGCAGCGTACGGGATGGCGGCCGGGCTGGGAGTTGTCGTTCTGCTCACCGTTCCGCCGAGAACGTCGCGGAACTCGCGTGGCAGCGACCGTCAGCGCGATCCCCGGCGCGCCGTACCACCCCTCCAACGGTCGATCCTGGTGTGGATGGCTGCGGCATCGGCGTTGGCGTCGTGGGCCGCGATCAGCCTTGCCGCGTTCCTGGTCGCAGCTGCCGTCGACGTCGGCTTTGGTGAGGGAACTGCCGGCATCCTTCTGTTCGGTGGGTCGCTGGTCAGCATCGCCTCCAGGGTCTCTCTCGGGGCTCTGAGCGACCGGATCGGCGCAACCGGTTTCGGCATGGTTTCCACCCTGATGGCGGCCGGCGCACTCGTGTTCGTTGCGCTGACGTTCAGCGGCGGCATCGCGTTCGCCGTCCTGGTACTGGCCGCGTTCGCCACCGGTTGGGCATGGCCCGGGCTCATGACCTACACCGTCGTCAACGCCAACAGAGCGTCGGCGGCGTCCTCGTCGGCGATCACCCAGGCGGGGGTATTCGTCGGGGCCGGAGGCGGTCCGGTCCTCATCGGGTGGATCGTCGATCGCTTCGGCTTCGACGCCGCCTGGCTGACCGTGGCGGTCGCCCTGGTGGTGGCGGCGACGACCATGGCTGCTGCCGGCAGGCGAGCGCGTTAGCTGCGCTCCTTCCCCTGGGCATCGATGCTGTCGTGGTCGGACCCTCAGGTCGGTGGCGCGCCCGCTCGACGAAGAACCCGGTCTACGGCGGCATCGTCGGTTCCGCACACCGGCGACGTCGGGAGGAAGGATTGCCGCCGGGCGTTCGGTAGTCATGGGGCGATCGCTGAACTTCGACGGTGGTGCGTTCTGGCGGCGACGGGGCGCGTGCGTGTCGCGGAGAGGTCGTCGATGGAGTGCCTCGGCCGAGCGAAGTCGGGTTGAAATAGCTAGTTTCGGCGAGGCAACAGCGTGGTGCAGGCGCAGCCGCGAACGTCGGGGCCGGGACGAGTGCCGAGGAGGCACGATGTATCCAGCTTCGTTCGCCTACTCCGCCCGGAGAGCCTCGACGAGGCGTTAGCTCTCCTCCACGAACCCGGCGACGGTCGTGTACTCGCCGGAGGGCAGATCCACACACATTCTTGGACAAGGAGCCTGCATGAAGATCAGTCACGAGTTCGAAGTCCACCGGCCGATCGACGCGGTGTGGGACATGTTCCAGGACGTACCCTCGGTGGCGCAATGCCTGCCGGGGGCGGAACTGACCGAGGACAAGGGCGATGGTGGCTATGCGGGGCAGGTCAGCGTCAAGCTGGGTCCGATGTCGGCAACGTTCGAAGGCGAGGCCACGGTGTCTCCCGACGTGGCAACGAAGACAGCGCACATCGAGGGCAAAGGGGTCGACCGCAGAGGCGGTAGCCGGGGCAAAGTGGCGGTCCAATACCGGCTATCCGAGTCGGGCGGCGGGACCCTGGTGGCGGTCGACGCCGACGTGACCCTGTCGGGAGCGATCGCTCAGTTCGGGAGAACCGGACTGGTGGAGGAGATGTCGAACCGACTGATCGGCGAATTCGTTGCCTGTCTCGAGGCAAAGATGTCGGCCGAGACCGCCGAAGAGGCGGCGGCAGTGACCGCCGGCGAGGTCAAGGGGATCTCGCTGTTCTTCGCCAGCCTGTGGGCCTGGATCAAGAGGCTGTTCCGGCGACGTTCCTCCTGACCTTCCCGCCGCCTTTCGGCGCCGGGGACCGCTTCCCCGCAAGGGAGATATGAACCGAGCGGTCGGGTTGGTGTCTGTCTACTCCCTCTCCCTGGAAGGGAGAGGTGAGATGGGAGGCGCGCCGACTAGAGGCTTGCTCTTTCGAAGGAGTCGACGATCGCCGCGACGAGACGATCACGGCGAAACCACAGCAATGTGGCGTGGCCGCCCCGCTCCCAGCGCAGCTCGGATCCCGGCCAGTGGGCGTGGAGATCGAGCGTCGCCTGCCGGGGAATGAAGCCGTCCGAAGAGGCACCGACGATGATGGCGTTCCGGGTCTGGGGTGTCGCCGGGTAGTGCAGTGCCGAGATCGACATCAGCAGGTCTACCAGCAGCCCCGCGTTGTCCCGGCCGCCCAGTTCGTCCCAGGCAATTCCCGCCTGCAGGACGCCGTAGAGGAACACGGGACCGGGGGAGTGAGATGCCGCCAGCGGAGCGATCGCCGCCGGGAACTCGAGCGCCGCCCCCGCCATCGCCGCCATGTTGCCGCCCATCGAGTAGCCGGCCACTCCAACACGCTGGCCGCGGCGGTGCAGCCAGCCGGCCAGGTCCATCGTCTCGGCAATCGCCCAGTAGCCCATCACCGCGAAGTCGGCCACCGTGGCAATCGGCTGGGAGCGGCCGGCCGGTCGCCGGGTGCCGTAATACGGGTTCTCCGGGATCAGGGATCCGATGCCGAACCCTGCCAGGTCACCGGCGATCTTCGATCGGGTCGCGTACCCGTGATCGTTCCAGGCCGCCATCAGCACACACCACCGATCGGTCCCGCCGGCCGGGGCAATGCTGCGCACCGCGCCCGTCCTCCCTTCTTCGTGCAGTTCCGGCGACGCGGGCCAGGTGCCATCCCGGATCACGACGTCGCCGTCTACGGATTCCTCGCTCCACAACGGGTCGATGTCGAGACGCTCCGGCGGGTGGCCGGAGAGGCCGCGGATCCGTTCGATGGTGTCGCGATCACCCCAGCCGGCGGTGAACGTACGCAAGCGCCGGGGACCGTAGCCAACGAGGAACCCGGCGGCACGGTCGACGAGATGCATCGCCGTCTACGGCCGCTCGATGAGCGTGAAGCTGATGGTGTCGACGGCCCGGTTGCCGGAGAGGTCGCGGACCGTCGTCATCAGCTCCACGACGGCTCCATCGGGATACGGCGTCGTGTCGAAGAAGACGCTGTGGGGGGCATTGTCGTCGGTCCCGATCACCCGGAACGGTCCGCCGTCGACGGACACGGCGAACGTGACCTCGGCGGGAACCGACCGGTCGAGGTCGGCTCGTACCCGGAAGCGGGGCAGGTTGATCTCGGCGCCGTCCGGCGGCCGGCTGATACGGATCCCCGGCGCCCGGGCGGACTCGGGCAGGTCGCGGTCCGCCCGGTAGACCGCGAGCCGCAGCTCGGCGATCGGCATGTCGACAACGCCGTCGGGACCGGCGGTGACCTCATCCGGTGCCCCATCCCCGTGGATCAGAACGAATGTTGCCTCCGCCGTCATCGTGGGGATCCGTGCCGTGACCGGCTGATCGGAATTGTTGGCGACGATCACGTACTCCCGCCGCAGGTCCCGGTCGATGCGGTTGAAGGCGAACACCGGGCCCTCCGCCAGCAGCGTGTTCTGGGCGCCCGTGACCAGGGTGGGGTGGCTCGGCTCCTGACGCAACCCGGCCAGGCTCGTGATCTCCAAGAACAGGGGATGTGTGGTGTCGAAGTTGTCGTCGGCGGTGGTCAGGTCGGTACCGATCAGGTCGTCGTCGTTGTAGGACACGACCCGGCTGGGAAACATGTCCTGGCGGGCACCGCGGTCGCCCCCGTCCCCGACGAAGCCCTGCTCGTCGCCGTAGTACACGACCGGTACACCACGGGTCGTGAACAGCAGCCCGAACGCCAGTTCCATCCGCTGCAGCGCCTCGTCGTCGGTGATGCCGGGGTGCGACGCTCGTATCGTCCCGCCGAGGCGACCGACGTCGTGGTTGCCGATGAACTTGGGCAGCATCGAAGCGTTGGAATCGGTGTCGATATACCAGTCGTCGTCTTCGAAATGGAGGGCCATCGAGCTGGCTCCGACTCCGACGGCGGCGTACCCCGATACCACGTCGTTGAACCCGAAATCGAGAACCGCCGGGAAGCCGAGAGCAGTCGTGTAGTGGCTGCGGAACGCCGGGCTCTCCCCGAAGACCTCACCGAACAGGTAGAAGTCCGCCTTCCCCGCCGCTGCGGCATGCTCGAGGATCGCCGGTACCCACTCGAGCCAGAACTCGTCGTTGACGTGCTTCACGGTGTCGACCCGGAACCCGTCGACGTCGAACACGTCGATCATCGACGTGTAGATGTCGATCATGCCCTGCACGACCTCGGGCTTCTCGGTGAACAGGTCGTCGAGGCCGAAGAAATCGCCGTACAGGGAGTTCTCGCCGGTGAAGGTCGAGTTGCCGCGGTTGTGGTAGTTGGTGACATCGTTGAGCCAGTCCGGTGCCTTCACCGTCGCATCGTCCGGTGTGACAAACCCCGGCGTGTACGGGAAGCTGACCTCGGGATCCAGCTCGGGGAAGGCATCCGAGCCCGCCACCAAAGCCGGATCGAACGGGTTGCCGGCGGCATCCCGGTACGGATTGTTCGCCTTGCTTGTATACCCGTACCGCCCCTCCTCGTAGATGATGACGTCGCCGGTGTGGTTGGTGACGACGTCGAAGAAGACCTTCAGCCCCAGATCGTGAGCTTCGTCAACGAGAGCCCGGACCTCTTGATTGGTCCCGAAGTGGGGATCGATTTCGGTGAAATCGATCTGCCAGTACCCGTGATACCCGGCCGACGACCCGCTGATGGTGCCGTTCCCCTGGATCCATCGGTTCGTGAACACCGGGGTGATCCAGATCGCAGAGAGGTTCATGGCCGCGATGTAGGGCAGCTTCTGGCGCAAGCCGGCAGCGTCACCGCCGTGGTAGTAGCCGGTGCTGGTGGGGAAGAAGCCGTGCTCGAGAATCGCCGCCGGGTTGTCGTTCCCCGCCAGGTCGTTGCCCGGATCGCCGTTGGCGAAACGGTCCCACATGAGGAAGTAGATCGCCTGGCGCGACAC
>JBFIQU010000005.1:0-21709 GCA_041609395.1 Acidimicrobiia bacterium
CGATCTCGGCCAGGTTGGATCCGGTGATGAACGACGCCGCATCCGAGAGTAGGAAGACGATCGCGTCGGCGACCTCTTCGGGGTCGGCCATCCGGCCCAATGGCTGGAACTCCGCGGCGAACCGATCTGCCTGCTCTCGCGTCCCGTAGCGGCGCTCGATGTTGCTGCTCCAGGTCCAGCCCGGCGACACTGCGTTGACGCGGATACCGTCCGGAGCCAGCGCCTGGGCACCGGTCTTGGCGAGCATGATCAGCGCCGCCTTGGTCGTGTTGTAAACCATCCGGTCGGGCTGGGAACTCGACCCCGAGATAGAGGCCACGTACACGACGGACGATCCCGGTTTCAGATGGGGGCGGGCAAGGCTGGTGAGGCGCGCCGCCGAGATCATGTTGATGTCGAAGGCGCGGTGCCAGAGCGCGCGGTCGGTGTCGTACCCCTCGTCGTCGAAGATGGCCGGAGCAGAGACGACAAAGTCGAGCCGCGCATGGCGGTCGATGGCGGCGCCTACCAGGTCTGCCAGGTACTCGTCGTCGGTGACGTCGCCGACCAGGAACACACCATCGCCGCCGAGTGCTGCCTCGACGGCGTGCCGCTCGGATTCGTTGCGGTCACCGACGATCGTGGAAACGCCGGCGGCCGTGAGACGCTGCGCGAGGGTGATGCCGATCAGCGAGGCGCCGCCGGTGACGACGGCGACCTTGCCCCGCAATGCGCCCGGCGCGGTCACACCCCTACCCGTTGATGCTTCTTCTCCGCTTCCCATTCGGCACGGGCCACTCGCACCTGTTCCCGGTCGCTGACCTCCGGCACGCCGACCTCCCACCAGGCGCCGCCTTCGGTCCAGGTGTACTCGTGGATGTCGATGACGATTGCGTAGCTGCGGTCGGCTTCCTTGGCCCTCGCCCACGCCGCCGGCAGATCCTCGATGCGCTCGACCTTCTCGGCGAGAGCGCCCATTGCCTCGAGGTGCTTGACGAAGTCGACGTGGAAGTAGCGGTCGTGGCGAGCGGTGCGGAGCAGGTTGTTGAACTCGGCGCCGCCGGTGTTGACCTGCAGCCGGTTGATGACGGCGAATCCGCCGTTGTCGCAAACCATGAAGATGACTTTGTGGCCCGTCATGACCGTTGAGTAGACGTCCGAGTTCATCATGAGGTACGAGCCGTCCCCGACCCAGGCGATGACGTCGCCGTCACCCCGCGCCATCTTGGCTCCCCAGGCTCCGGCGATCTCGTAGCCCATCGTGGAGTACCCGTATTCGGAGTCGAAGGAGCCGACGGAACGGGACCGCCACCCCATCGTGAGCTCGCCGGGCAGGCCGCCGGCGGCCGAGAGGCAGTAATCGTCGGGATCGCAGATCTCGTTGATGACCTGGATGACCTCGGCGTACGCGGGAGCCCGGCCGGTGTCGGGCTGTTTCCAGGAGTCGAGGTAGGCGTGCCAGTCGGCGATCCTGTCCTGGGCGTACTCGAGCCAGGCGCCGGGTGCCCGGTAGTCGCCGAGTTCCGCATCGAGAGCCTCGAGGGAGACGAGAGCATCGCCGACCACCGGTAGCGCATTCTGCTTGTGGGCGTCCCAGCGGGCGGTGTTGATCGAGACGAGTTGCAACGCAGGGTTCTTGAAGACCGACCACGACCCGGTGGTGAAGTCCTGCAGCCTGGTCCCGACGGCCACCACGACGTCGGCGTCCTCGGCGACGCTGTTGGCGGCCGACGAGCCGGTGACGCCGATGGGTCCGGCATAGTTGGGATGGTCGTGAACGAGGACCGCCTTGCCGGCGACGGTTTCCACGACGGGGATGCCGCGCCGTTCTGCGAATCCCGTGAGGGCCGCGACGGCTCCCGAATAATGCACTCCCCCGCCGGCCACGATGAGCGGCTTCTCGGCGCGGCTCAGTGCTGCCACTGCTGCGGTCACGTCGCGCGGATCGGGACCGGGACGGCGGATGTAGTGCACCCTTGGCTCGAAGAACGCGGCGGGATAGTCGTAGGCCTCGGCCTGGATGTCCTGGGGCAACGCGAAGAATGCCGGACCCCGGGTGGCCGGGTCAAGCATGACGGCGACCGCCTGTGGAAGCGACTGAACGATCTGTTCCGGCCGGGAGATGCGGTCCCAGTAACGGGACACAGGCCGGAACGTGTCCGTGACGGTGATCGTCGGGTCGTCGAAGACCTCGACTTGCTGCAGCACCGGATCGACGATGCGATGCTGAAAGGTGTCCCCAGAAAAGAGCAGCAAGGGGATCCGGTTGGCATGGGCCACGGCAGCGGCGGTCACCATGTTGGTGCAGCCGGGGCCGATCGAAGACGTTGCGATCATGATGCGTCGCCCTCGCATGGCCTTGCCGTAGGCGACGGCGGCGAGCGCCATCGATTGCTCGTTGTGGCCGCGCCAGGTCGGCAGTTCGTCCTGGACCGGCTGCAACGCTTCGGCGAGACAGGTGACGTTGCCGTGACCGAAAATGCCGAATGCTCCGGCGAACAAGCTCACCTCCTCACCGTCGACGATGGTTCGCTGCGCCAGGAGCCACTTGACGATGGCCTGTGCAGTCGTCAGCCGGATGGTGTCCATGTCGATTTGCCTCCCCGTGTCAGGTGCGAAGTTCGTTCAAATATGCCTGCATGCCCTGCTTCAGAAACCCGTCGGCGCCGGTGGCGATGTAGCGGGCTCCTTTGTCGATCCAGCGGGCGGCGAAGTCGGCGTTGCCGGCGTAGATCCCCAGGGCGGTGTCGGTCGGGGTGACGGCAGCCGCCACCCGATCCATGGCTTCGACGACGTCCTGATGGCTGAAGTCCCCGGGGTGACCGAGGGAATGCGACAGGTCGGTGGGACCGATGAAGAGAACGTCCACACCCTCGACGGCCAGGTAGTCCTCGACTGCATCGACCGCCTGGATGGTCTCGATGTGAATGACGACGAGCGTTTCACGGTTGGCCCGTTCCGTGTAGGCGGCGATGGGCTCGGTCATGCCCCATTCCGAGGCCCGGCTGCCGGCGAGCCCGCGGACCCCGCGTGGCCAGTACTTCACGGATTGGACGGCCCGCTCGACGTCTTCGGGCGTGTTGACCCACGGAACGTGGAGGCCGTGCAGCCCGGTATCGAGGAAGCGGAGAATGAGATGGGCCTGGTTGGTGGTGACCCGGGCAATCGGGGTGACGCCGCGGAGCTCGGCGGCGCGGCACAGGCTTTCGAGGTCGCGCGGCTGCAACGTGCCGTGCTCACCGTCGAAGATGAGGAAATCCCATCCCTGCATGGCGATGAATTCGGCCAGGCTGGGTTCGGCGTACTTGACGAAGCAGCCGAGAACCACGCCGCCGGCTTCGAGCTTGGCCTTGGTGCTGTTTTCGAGCACGTCCGTCTCCCTCAATCGATTCGGAGGCTGGTGACGTCTTCCCACCGCTGCGAGTCCCACGACCTGACCATCGTTGCGGCCACGGACGCAACCGCCAGCGCGTCGTCGAAGTCGGGACGGTGCCGCGTTCCGGCCCGCACCGACTTGAGGAACTCCAGCGCTTCGAAGATCTTCATGTCTTCGTAACCGATCGAGTTGCCTCCACCGGGGACGATGTTGCCCTGGCGGGGAAATGCGTCCCCGGCCAGGACTTCGATGAACCCGTCGATGGGCTGTTCCTCGGGCAGGTAGAGCTGGAGCTGGTTCAGCTTCTCGTGATCCCACGATGCGGCACCCTTGGAACCGTTCAGCTCGAAGGCCATCGAGCTCTGCGGCCCGAAGATCGAGCGGTCGACCTCGAGCGTGCCGCGCACGCCGTTCTCGAACTCGACCAGCGCGCCGACGTAATCCTCGTTGGTGACCTCGCCGGTCGGGTCGCCGGGGGCTCCCCGGTCGTAGTGCGTGCCCTTTCCCGGCGTAGGCAGCGGACGCTCTTTCACGAAGATCTCCTTGACCGATACGAGCCGCTTGATGGGGCCGATCAGAAAGAGGGCCATGTCGATGGCGTGCGACATGATGTCGCTCAACGAGCCGTAGCCGGCTTCCGACTGCAGGAATCGCCACGACAACAAGCCGAGCCGGTCTCGGCCGTACATGCTGAAGAAGCGCCCCCGGTAGTGCGTGAGATCGCCGAACCGACCATCCTCGATGAGCTGTTTGGTGAACTGCACGAGGGGAGCCCACCGGTAGTTGAACCCGCATCCGGTGATCACACCCGCATTGCGCGCCGCCGCCTCCATCGCAGCCGTTGCCTCGGGAACGATGCCGACGGGTTTCTCACAGAAGATGTGCTTGCCGGCGGCTGCGGCGGCCTCGGCGATCTCCTGGTGCATGGCGTTGGGAGCCGTGATGTCGATCACGTCGATGTCGTCGCGGTCGATGAGATCCCGCCAGTCGGTGGTCCCCGATTCGTATCCGAAGTTGGCCGTGGCCAACTCGACGCGGGCAGGGACCGTGTCGGCGACCGCAGTGAGACGAGGAACGATGCCCTCCTCTGGAAAATAGGTGGGGATGCTTCGGTAGGAGCGGGAATGGGCCTGTCCCATCCAACCGAACCCGACACATCCAATCGAGATGCGGTCCGTCACGCCGGTACTTCCTCCCTCCATCGCCGACGCAACCGATCCACGACTTCCGGATTGACCAGGTGGTCCGGTTCCTCACCGCCGATGACTTGCAGCACTTGCCGGAACGCGGTGCGGAAGATCCGTTCCTTCGACTCCGGGGTCCCCGAGGCCACGTGCGGTGTCACGATGACATCGTCACGGTCGAGGAGCGGATGGCCGGAAGGCAGCGGCTCGGGCTCGGTGACATCGAGACCCGCAGCCAGCAGGTGACCCGATTCGAGTGCAGCCAGCAGCGCATCCTGGTCGACCAGACCGCCCCGGGCAGTGTTCACGAACACACTCCCCGGCCGCATTGCTGCCAGGGCCGCCGCGTCGATCAGCCGGTGCGTGTGTTCGTTGAGCGGCACGTGCACCGACACGACGTCGGCGTCGAGGGCGGCGTGGAGGTCGGCTGCCCGGGTTACCCCCGCGAATGCTTCGTCCGGGAGAAAAGGGTCGTACGCCTTGACACTCATGCCGAACGCGGTCGCGATGGCGGCGACTCTCCGGGCGATACGGCCGAATCCGATCACCCCGAGGGTCTTGCCGTCGAGTTCCACGGCGCGATGGCCGGCGTAGAAATCGTCCGTACCTCCGGCTCGCAGCTTTGCTTCCGACGCCTTGAGGCCCTTGGCACCGGCGGCCATGAGCGCCACGGCGTGCTCTGCGGTCGACACGGTCGGACCATCGGGGGTGTTACATACCGCGATGCCCCGCTCGGTGGCGGCGGCGAGATCGACCCGGTCGTAGCCGATCCCGGTCCGGGCGATCACCAGCAGGCGCGGACCCCGATCCATGACGGCGGCGTTGTAGACGTGGGTCGACACGACGGCGCCGAGGGCAGATTTCAAGTCGCGATACGGGTCGTCGGCTGAGGCATCGGGAGGGCCGAGGGCGTCGGCGAGAGCCGCCACGTCGTCAACCGCAGCAGGCAACACGGCTCGCTCGAACCAGACCGGTGGACGCTCGGTCATGTTGCCTTTCTGTGGGGTCCGCCGGGACTATAGGGCCTGTACTCAGACCCCTTCATGGCGGGTCTCCTGCATATTCGGGTTCGGGGACACCGGTGACACCGGCGTCGATGGCAAACAGACCTCCGGCAAGCGGCTGGTCCGGTGCCGAGCCCATCGAGCCACCCGATCCGATCGAGGTGACGAAGAGGACGTTCCGGGCGGGCCCGCCGAATGCCGGCATCGTTGGTTTCTCTACCGGAAGCTCGATCAAACGGTCGACGGTGCCCGCCGGTGTGACGCGGGCGACCGCCCATCCGTAGACGCACGCGATCCAGTAACAGCCGTCGGCGTCGAGGCAGGCACCGTCCGGTTTGCCCGGCAACCCATCGAACTCGAAGAACACGCGTTCACCCGTGGCCTCGCCCGTCGCCACATCGAAGTCGAACGTCCATACCGTGCGGCGCGGGCTGTCGGCGAAGAACATCCGGTGGTCGTCGAAGGCGAGGCCGTTCGACACGCCGATGGCGCCACGAACCACCGCAGCGGTGCCGTCCGGGTCGACGCGGTGCAGGAGACCGGTCGATCGTCCGGCTCTGGTGTCCTCATGCATGCTGCCCACCCAGAACCGGCCTGCCGGATCGCACCGGCCGTCGTTGAGACGGTTTCCGGTGCCCGCCGGCTCGAGGTCGAGCCAGTGCGTGAACTCCCCGGAGGGCCAGTCGAACCACCCGAGGCGGTGCTCCATCGCGAGGAGCAGCCGTCCTTCGGTCCGGGTCAGCGCGAACGAACCGGGCCGGCCCGGGGTGGACCGGGCGTGGTCTTCGCCGTTCGACGGGTCGTAGCGATGGACGGCGCGACCGTCGATGTCGACCCAGTAGAGGACCTGTTCCCGGTCGCTCCACACCGGGCACTCACCGAGCAGGGCACCGCCGTCGACGACGCACTCGATCACACCAGTCCTCCGTCTACTGGATACACCTGAGCGGTCAACATCCGGGCGTCGTCGGAGGCCAGGAAGACGACGATGCGAGCTACGTCGGCCTCGGTCGTCAGTTCTTTGAGCGCTTGCCGCCCCAGCACCGCGGCCTCAGTGTCCGGACCGACCCACAGCGCTCGCTGCCGGGCCGTGAACACCCATCCCGGCCGCACCGCGTTGACCCGGATGCCTTCCGGGCCGAGAGCGGCAGCCAGCGTTCGGGTCATACCGAACAGCCCGGCCTTGGCAGTTGCGTAGGCGACCAGGTGCGGTTCCTTCAGATCCACGCTCGGGGATGTGAAGTTGATCACCGCTCCGCCGCCTGCGGCGGCCATCTGCTCGCGAACGGCCTGGGTGGCGAAGAACGCGTGGCGCAGGTTCACGGCCTGCATTTCGTCCCAGTCGGCGGCGGTCATGGTGGCGGCGTCGAACCGATCGTCGCGGGCCACGTTGTTCACCAGGACGCGAATCGGCCCGAGTTCGCCGCCGGCGGCCACGATCGCCGCAGCCAGTGCATCGAGATCCCGGACGTCGCAGCGCTGGAACCAAACTCCCTCCGGGAGGGCGGCCGGCATCTCGAGGTCGATTGTCGCCACCCGCGCTCCCTGGGCGGCGAACTGGCGAACGATCTCCTCACCGATGCCGGAGGCGCCTCCGGTGACGAACACTCCGCGTCCGGCAAGGCTGGGATACCTTGCGAACTGCAGATCGGGGGTCACGGGACGACGGCCGTCATAGCGTTGCGGCGAGTGCTTCGAGGTACTTCACGCTGATTTCGGCGTCGGCTTTGGGCCCGGTGCCCGGTCCGGGCTCGTCATCGAGGGCCGTGTCCTGTTCGAGCACGTACCAGCCGCGGTAGCCCGCGCCCTCCAGAGTGGTGATCACACCTGCGATGTCGACTGCGCCGTGACCGAGGGGGACGAACATTCCATCGATCACCGACTGCCGGAACGCAGCTTCGCCGCTCCTGACCCGCTCTGCCCAGGCGCCGTCGACGTCTTTGAGGTGGACGTGGTGAATCCGGTCCGGAACCATCCGTGCGATGTCGGCCGGATCGGTGCCGCCCAGGTAGAGGTGTCCCGTGTCGAGGCACAGACCAACGTCGGATGATTCCATGAGCCGCTCGACGTGGGCGCCGTTCTCGATCGCCATCCCCCAATGAGGATGCAGTGCCGTGACGAGCCCCTGGCCGCCGACGATGTCATCGAGCCGCCGCAGGTTCTCGAGGAAGATCCTCCACTCGATGTCATCCATGGCGACCTGACGGTCGTAACCGTCGTAGTGCGAGGATGGTCCGAGGACGAGCACGTTGGAGCCGGCGGCGGCGAGCTGCCGGGACGCCCGGCCCACGTATTGGAGTTCTCTCTCGACACGGTCGGGCCGGTAGAGGAGCGCCGGCACGAACCCGCCGACGACCACGAGGCCGTAGGACGCCACGTAGTCGGTCAGCTCGTCGGGGTCGGTGGGTAGATAGCCGTCGGGGCCCAGTTCGGTGGCAGAGAGACCGGTCTGGACCATTTCGCTCATGACCCGGTCGCGGTCCATGAGGTGCCCCCAGCCGGGTGACCCGTCCACGCCCCACGTGATCGGTGCACCTGCGATGCGGCTGAGCAGATCCGTCATGGCACGTCGCGCATTTCGACGCGCCGCCCTTCGGCCATCGCGAGGTCGCAGGCCGCGGCCACCCGCAGATCCTCGTAGGCGTCGTGATGGTTGGACAGCGGCCGTTGCCGGCCGGCAACAACTTCGACGAAGGCAGCAAGTTCCGCCCGATAGGCGGCGTCGAAGCGATCCCAGAACGTGGTGATGGGATCGGTGAGCGGTCGCCCCGTAGGCTCGAGAGTTCGGATCGGCGTCCGGTCGTGCCACCCGGCCGCAACGCTGTCTTTGGAACCGAAGACCTCGAGACGGACGTCGTAGCCGACCGGATCGTGGCGTAACGCGGATAGCTGCGCAAGGGTGCCTCCGGACAGCTCGAGCACCGCTGCTGCGGTGTCGACGTCGCCGAGCCGTCCGATCTCGTCGAAACCGAGGACGGCGCCGGCGGCAGTGACTGCAATGACCTCCTGGCCGCTGACGTGGCGAACGATGTCGATGTCGTGGATGAGGCAATCCTTGAAGATGCCACCGGAGACGGGGATGTAGTCCAGCGGGGGCGGGGCCGGGTCGTGGGTCTGTGACCTGACCAGGTAGGGAGTACCGAGGTCGCCGCTGTCGAGCCGCCGCCGAATCGCCGCCATCGCCGGGTCGTAGCGACGCTGGAAACCCATCTGCACGTCGATGCCGGCTTCGTCGACGGCGGCGACGACCCGGCGCGTCGACTCCAGGTCGAGGGCGATGGGCTTCTCGCAGAACGCAGTCACTCCGGACGCAGCGGCCCGATGCAGCAGCTCGGCGTGGGTGTCGGTGGTCGTGGCGATCAACACCCCGTCGGAAGTTGCGAACAGCTCGTCGAGATCAGCAGCCCGGCCCCGTGGCAGGGCTGCTGCCAGGTCCCCGGCACGCTCGGGAGCAGCGTCTGCGATGAGGAGCTCGGCGACGGCTTCCAGACCCATGATGATGCCGGCGTGGTTGCTGCCGATCCGCCCGGCACCGATCAGCCCGAGTCGCATGTAGTGAGCCTCCGCCTGCACCGCTTCCGGCCACGCTAAAGCGAGCCCGCGACGGGTGTCAACATCGCCGTCCGGTATCGACGCTACCGGTTGCTATGGACCCGCGGTCCGCACTAGGTTCACGGTTCTGCCTGTTGCAGCGCTTCTGCCAGCATCGACGCTGGGAGCGCTCCCCGGGCACGCAAGACGCCGCCGCAGCGGGCGGAGTTGGAAGCGGCAGCCGTCGCGCGGATCGCCCCGGCGATCCCTCCCGTCGGTCCGCTCTGGGAGGAGGACAACTCGAATGAAACGATTCCGTTGGGTAGTCGTATTGGCTGCCTTCATGCTCGTCGTAGCCGCCTGCGGTGACGACGACGACGCCGGAACCACAACGACGGCGGGGGCGACCACCACGGTCGACCTGACTCAGGGCTCGGATATCACGTTCCACATGGTCACGCACTCGGACGACGGCACGTTCTGGTCCGTCGTGAAGAAGGGCATGGAAGACGCATGTGAAGACGTCGGCGTGAACTGTGTGTGGAGCCCGTCGTTCAATGATCCGTCGAAGCAGGTGTCCGACATCGAGGCGGCGGTGGCCGCCGGTAGTGACGGCATCGGCGTCTCGCTCGCCAACCCGACTGCGGTGGCTCCGGCCGCCACGGCTGCGGTGGCGGCGGGCATTCCGGTCGTGACGTTGAACTCGGGCATCGACCAGTACCAGGGCATCGGGGCCATCACCCACATCGGCCAGACCGAGATCGACGCCGGGCGCGGCGCCGGCGAACGGTTCAACTCCCTGGGTGCCACCAAGGTGTTCTGCGCCCAACAGGAGCAGGGCAACGTCGGTCTCGAAGAGCGCTGCGAAGGCGCGGGCCAGACGTTCAACGGCGAGGTCGTGACCCAGTTCGTCGGACCGGACACCAACCCCGAAGAGCAGATCAACACGATCGCGGCGGCACTGGCAGCCGATCCGGACATCAACGCCGTGTTCGGCGTCGGTCCGATCGTTGCGTTCCGCGCCGTGGATGCCTGCGAGCAGGCTGGTCGCGACTGCTTCATCGGCGGTGTCGACATCTCCGAGGATGTGGTCGCCGCCATCGAGGCGGGTGACATCAACTTCACGATCGATCAGCAGCAGTACCTCCAGGGGTACCTGACGATCGTCACCTTGTATTTGAACGTCACCAACCTCAACACCGTCGGCGGTGGCAGCCCGGTCTTCACCGGCCCCGGCTTTGTCGATACCGGCAACGTTGGGCAGGTCAAGGAGCGCGTGGCGGCGGGTACCCGGTAGGCCCTTCCTGCGAGCTGTGACCGATGCTGGAGGGGCCGGTTTCGACCGGCCCCTCCTGCGTTGGCAGCTCAGCAGCGAAGCGGGCGACGATCGAGAACGGGGACTGGAGGAAGGACTGAAGCCATGACTGCCCAAACAGCAGGACCGAGGTGGACGCAATGACCGCCGCACCGGCCGCGGCCGAGACGGCGGCCGCCAAACCCGACGAACGGCTGGCCTATCGGGGGCCGATCCAGCGGTTGCTGATCCGTCCCGAGATCGGGGCGCTGATCGGTGCGGCGGTGATCTGGATCTTCTTCTGGGCCGTCACCGATGTGTTCGGAACGACGGCGGGGGTCAACAACTACCTCGATGTGTCGGCGACACTGGGCATCATGTCGGTGGCCGTCGCCCTCCTCATGATCGGCGGCGAATTCGACCTGTCGTCGGGCGCCATGACCGGGGCGACCGGCATGCTGGTCGTGCTTCTTGTCAAAGAAACCGGGGAGTTCGGCGGCGCCGGATTCCCGGCGATCGTGGCCATCCCCCTCACCCTGGCCTTCGCCCTCGCGATCGGCTGGGCGAACGGCACGATGGTGGAGAAGACGGCGTTGCCGAGCTTCATCGTGACCCTGGGCACGTTCTTCATCCTCCGCGGTGCCAAGCTGGGTTTCGCCAAGCTCTTCACCGACAAGGTGATCGTCGAAGGCCTCGACGACGCCCCCGATCACGGATTCTGGGAGAACATCTTCGGCGCGGTGTGGGTCCGCAACGACCACGTATGGGACAGTTTCCTGGGCGGACGTGACGTCGTATACGGAGTGCTGCTGACGGCCGGCGCGTTGCTGCTGGTCTATGGAATCCTCGAGCTCACCTTCCAGCGACGCTCCCAGCTGGCGAGCGGAAGCATGCCCGTGGCGGCCGGCGGCATCATCGTCGCCCTGGCCGGCCTGATAGCGCTCACGGCAACCGACGGCAGCGGGGCCAACTGGATCTGGGGTTCGGTGATGACCGTCGGGGCTGCAGCCGGGTTGTACGGCATCGCGGCGTGGCGGTACGAGCGGCTCCCTCGGCCCGAGGGAGCGCTCGATCTCGGTGGGAGCACGGGCCGTAACGTGGTGGTCGGACTGGGTGCCGTCGTGCTCGGCGTCGTTGTCGGCTTGACGCTCGATTCGGAGTCGCAAACCGAGTTGGGGTTCTTGCTCACGACCCAGGGACTGCGCGCCATCGCCTTCGCCGGGCTCGTCATCTTTGGAGCAATTCTGCTGCTGCTTGCGGCACGCAACGCCGGAAAGACGTCTCCCCGCAGCCAGATGATCCTCACGGCACTGACCAGCATCGTGGTCGTCGCCCTGGCGTTCATCGTGCAGTCCGAGGCGGACTCCAGGAAGTTCCGCGCTGAGTTCTTCGCTGTGTTGCTGGCCACGGCCTTCGTGGTATTCCTGGTCGGCGTGCTGCGAACGATGTTCGTCGAGCGTCGCGCTGCCGACGAAACGGCCGACAAGCGAGGCCGGATGCTGGCAATGGGAGGCGTGACACTGGCGTTTGTCGCCGTCGCCATCCGCTTGCTGTGGTCGACGACGGCCGAGAACGACGTGTTGCCAGGCCGTGTCACCTGGCGGGTGTCGGTCCTCTACTTCCTGCTCTTCGCCGCTGTCGCCAGCTATGTGCTGCTGCGGACCCGCTTCGGAAGCTGGACGTTCGCCGTCGGCGGCAACAAGAACGCAGCGCGTCAGGTCGGTGTCCCGGCGGCGCGTACCAAGACGGCACTGTTCATGGTCGTGGCGGGAGCCGGCTGGCTGGTCGGCATGCTGATCGCCTTCCGTCTGAACTCGGTGCAGGCGAACGTCGGCGATGGTCAAGAGTTCTTCTACATCATTGCTGCGGTGGTCGGCGGGAATCTGCTGACCGGCGGCTACGGCTCGGTGATCGGTGCCGCCATCGGGGCCGTCATCATGGCAATGTCGTTCCAGGGGATTCCGTTCGCCGGGTGGAACTCCGACTGGCGATTCCTGTTCGTCGGGGCGATCTTGCTGCTGGCGGTGCTGGTCAATAACTACGTACGATCGAAGGCGGAGGCGGCATCATGAGTGAACCGGCACTCCTCGAACTCGAGAACATCTCCAAGTACTACGGAAACATCATCGCCCTGACCGGGGTCACCACGTCGGTGAACGCCGGGGAGGTGACCTGCGTGCTCGGCGACAACGGGGCCGGCAAGTCGACGTTCATCAAGATCATCGCCGGGGCCCATCAGCAAAGCGAGGGCACGCTGAAGGTGGAAGGCGAGGAGGTGATGTTCGATTCACCCCGCGATGCTCTGGCCCGCGGAATAGCGACCGTCTACCAGGACCTCGCCGTCGTTCCGCTGATGTCGGTGTGGCGCAACTTCTTCCTCGGTGCCGAACCCACGAGAGGTTGGGGCCCCTTCAAGCGAGTCGACCAGGAAACGGCGTCCAAGATCGCCAAGGAAGAAATGGCGAAGATGGGCATCGACATCCGTGACACCGAACAGCCGGTCGGCACGCTGTCCGGGGGTGAGCGGCAGTCGGTCGCGATCGCCCGCGCCGCCTACTTCGGGGCGAAGGTGTTGATCCTCGACGAGCCGACATCGGCGCTCGGTGTCAAGCAGTCGGGTGTCGTGCTGCGGTACATCATCGAGGCGCGGAACCGTGGCCTGGGCGTGATCTTCATCACCCACAACCCGAATCACGCCTTCCCCGTCGGTGATCGGTTCCTGATCCTGAACCGGGGCCGCTCGATGGGTAATTTCGCCAAAGACGAGATAACCCGGGACGAGCTCATCATGATGATGGCCGGCGGCGCCGAGCTCGAGGAGCTCACGAGGGAGCTCGAGGCGGCTTCGGCAGGCGATGAGTCGCTGGCCCACGTCGCCGAGGAGTTCGCTGAGGAACTCGAGCAGCTCGGAGGGGCCGAGCACGACGGCGACTGACGCGGCGAACGGGTAACCCGATGCGGATCTGGCTGACTGGCGGGACGGGTTTCGTCGGCAGCAACATCCTGCACGCGGCGTTGCAGCGCGGCGCAACGGTGACCGCAACGGTGCACGAGTACCGGCCCGGAGCAACCGACGGCTTCGACGTCGAACGCGTCGATGTCACCGATGCAGCTGCGGTCGAAGCGAGCGTGGTCCGGCAACGACCCGACGCCGTCGTCCACTGCGCCATCCTCAACGACTGGGAGCGGATGTACGGCGATCGGCGGCTGGCCTGGGACGCCTATGTCGGGGCGACCATTGCTACGGCTGAGGCTGCAGCCAGCGCCGGAGCCGCGTACGTCCTGGTGTCGACCGACTGGGTGTTCGACGGGACCCAGGGAGGAGCCGACGAGGACACCCCACCGAATCCGGTGAACCTGTACGGAGTTCTCAAGTTCGCCAGCGAGATTCACGCTCTGGAACGGGGCGGAGCCGTCGCCAGGGTGTCGGGGGTGAACGGGTTACACCGAGCCCGACCGCGCGCACCGCGGGCTCAGGACCCGGGGTTCGGCTATTTCGTGGCGTCGATCGTCGACGCCCTGAGTCGCGGCGACCGCTTCACGGTGTGGGAGTCCGGCGACATCAACATGGTGGCGACACCGTCCCTGGCGACCGAGGTCGGCGACCTCATCGTCCAAATCGCGACGCAGGGTCTCGACGGCGTCTTCCACTGCTGCGGAGCGGACGCGATAGGCCGCATGGACCTGGCCCGCCTCACATGTGACGTGTTCGACCTCGACCCATCGCTGCTGGACTCCGGGCCTCCCCCGCCGCAAGTCATGCCGCCGGCGCCGATCCCGTACGACACCTCGATCACGGCTCCCCGGACGTCACGGCTGCTGAACCGGCAGCCGACACCGCTGCGGGATCTCCTCGAGCAGTTTCGTTCCGAATACGAGGCGGCGGCATGATCGCGCTGGGTGTGGCGGCGATGCTCGGCTGCCTGCTGTTGACGGGTTGTGCGCGCGCCGAACCCGACCTCTCGAGCTATCCGGCGGCCCGGCTGGCGGGTGACGTGTGCGGCGACCCGCTGTTCGCCGGTGCGGTGGTGGTGGACGGGGGCCTGGTCCTCACCGCCGCTCACGTGGTCGCCGGGTCCGAAGCCGGGGCGGTGACGGTGCGGCTGCCTTCGGGGATCGAGCACGTGTCGCACGTCGTCGGATTCGATCCCGAACGGGACCTGGCGTTGCTGACCGCGCCGGGCCTGGAGGGCCGTCCGATCGCGTTCGGGGAGGCCGAGAGCGGAAGCAGCGCGGCCATCGTTGCACTCGACCGGGACGACAACCTGACCCGGATCCGGCTCGAGGTTCGTCGCCCGATCGTGGCAACGGGCGACGACATCTACGGCGAAGGTTCGGTCGAACGCGCCGCTCTCGAACTCGACGCCGACATTGCACCCGGGCTGTCCGGTGCCGGCGTCTACGACTCCGACGGGTCGCTGCTCGGGCTGCTGTTCGCCGAGGCCCGCGAACAGCCGGTCGCCTATGCAGTCGCCGCTTCCGAGATCCGCCGCTTCATCGACGAGACCGATCGAACGGGAGCAGTCGAGACCGGACGGTGCCGATGAAGGGTGCCGTTTTGCCCGGCCGGAGTCCGACCGGTACGTTCGCCCTCCCCCATCGACGAGGAGGCCGACTGTGAGCGAGCTGTTCCTCCCGGCCGGCACTGCGACGGCGGCCGGGTCCGACCTGCACGTGACCGCGGAGAGTGCCGGATGGCGATACAGCGGCCTCACGGTGGTGTCTCTGGACGCCGGGAACAGCCACGCCGTCACCACCGGTGATGTCGAGATGGCGGTGCTGCCGCTGTCGGGTTCGTGCCGGGTCGAAGTCGAAGGTCGGACGTTCGAGGTGGAAGGGCGTACCGGCGTGTTTCAGGGCATCGCCGGTTTCGCCTACTTGCCGATCGGCGTCGAGGCGCGGATCTCCAGTCCCGGAGCGGCTCAGGTGGCGCTGTGCACGGCGAAGGCACGGCGCCGGATCGACCCGTACGTCGTTGCGGCTGCCGACGTCCCGGTGGAGGTGCGCGGAGGTGGCGCCGGCACCCGTCAGATCAACAACTTCCTCAGCGCCGACATGTTCGAGGCCGACCGGCTGATCGCGGTCGAGGTGATCACACCGGAGAGCAGCTGGTCGTCGTATCCGCCGCACAAACACGATGAGTTCTCCGACGACGAGGTCGAGCTCGAAGAGATCTACTACTTCCGGATCGACGGCGACCACGGCACCGGGTTCTTCAGCTGCTACACCGCCGACGGTTCGATCGACGAGACCGTCACCGTGCGTGACGGCGACGTGTTCCTGGTGCCGCGGGGTTATCACGGACCGGCGGCCGCCACCCCCGGCCACCACATGTACTACCTCAACGTGATGGCCGGTCCGTCGGACGATCGAGTCTGGAAGTTCTGTGACGATCCGGCCCATGCGTGGGCGCGGGGGGCGCTCGAGGGGCTCCCTCCGGATCCGAGGTTGCCGTTGACGAGCGCCGGCCCGGCCGGCTGAACACGAGGAGAATCAGAGATGCAAGCCATGACGTTCATCATCGGTCCCGGCCGTGCGGTAGCGGAGATGTGGGAGGTGCTGGGTTCGGTTGGTATCACCATGGAGGCCTCGTGCACCTATCCGAGCCTCGAAGGCCGCAACGTACACATCGTCGTGCGTGACGAAGACGCCGACGCGGCGCGCACCGCACTGCTGGCTGCCAGCTTCGGAGCAGTCGACCGCCACGAAGTCCTCGTGATCGAGTTCGAGGTCGGTCCGGGAACCCTGGGCAGCCTGGCCCGACAGATCGCCGATTCCGGAGCCCAAATCACCACGCTCTACATGGCCACCGGCGATCGCGTGGTCGTCGGCGCCGACGACCTGGACAAGATCCGGCCGCTCTTCTGACGCTCAGTCGAGCGGCGGGAAGAACGGTCGCAGCGCCGGATACAGCTCCCGGTAGACGCCGTAGCCGGCTTCGTACCGCGCCGCGTCGGGACCCGGGGTCGCCACGGTGTCGAGCTGGACCCACGTCGACGCCGCGGTGCGAGCGTCGTCGAACCACCCGGCGCCGATTGCGGCGAGCATGGCGGCCCCCTGGGCAGCACCCTCGGATGTAGAGGGGATGCGGACGACCCCGCCGAGGGTGTCGGCGAGAACCTGACACCACAGCCGGCTCCTGGTTCCGCCGCCGGAGGCGCGGATCTCGTCGACGCCACCGGCCCCCGATGCCTTGATCAGTTCGAGGCCGTCGCGCAGCCCGTAGGCCACGCCTTCCATCACAGCCCGGACCAGGTGGCCGGTGCCGTGCCGAACCGTGAGTCCCACGAAGGCCCCCCGGGCATGGGGATCGGGGTGCGGGGTGCGTTCCCCGCTGAGATAGGGAAGGAAGAAGAGACCGTCCGAGCCGGCAGGCACGGCGACGGCCGCCTCGTCCAGTTGCGAGTAGTCGAGATGCGCCGCCGCTACATCCCGAAACCAGCGCAGGCTGCCGGCGGCCGACAGCATGACTCCCATGAGATGCCAGCGCTCGGGAACGGCGTGGCAGAACGCATGCAGACGCCCGTCGGAGTCGATCCGGGGCCGGTCGGTAGCGGCGAACACGACGCCGGACGTGCCGAGCGACAACGCCAGCGTTCCCGGATCGACGACGCCAAGCCCGACGCCGTTGGCGGCCTGGTCGCCCCCGCCGGCAACAACCGGGGTTCCGGCGCGGAGGCCGGTTGCGGCGGCGGCGGCTCGAGTCACAGTCCCCGTCACCGCCGGTCCTTCGAAGGTGGGGGGAAAGAGATCCCGGTCGAGATCGAGGAGGTCCAGCAGGGAGGGCGACCAGTCGCGGGCTGCCAGGTCGAACAGGATGGTTCCCGACGCACCCGCGCGGTCTGTGGCCCGCTCCCCCGTGAGCTTGACGCGCACGTAGTCCTTGGGCAGCAGGACCGTGGCGACGCGGGCGAACACGTCGGGTTCGTGGTTCCGAACCCAGAGGATCTTGGGCGCCGTGAAGCCGGTGAGGGCGTCGTTCCCTGTGATCGAGATCAGCCGCTCTCGCCCGACCGCAGTTCGTATCTGGTCGCACTCGCCCGCGGTACGTTGATCGTTCCAGAGGATGGCCGGGCGGAGCACCTCTCCGGCGGCATCGAGGAGTACGAGACCGTGCATCTGGCCCGTGAGTCCCACCGCGGCGACATCGGGGCCGCCGGCACCAGCCGTCTGCAGGGCGATCTCGATCGACCGAGCGGCGCCATCCCACCACAGGCCCGGGTCCTGTTCGCTCCACAACGGGCGCGGTGTGGCGAAGTCGTAGTGCGTCGATCCGACGGCGGCGACGGTCCCCGCTGCGTCGAAGAGCACGGCTTTGGTCGCCGTGGTCGATACGTCGATACCGAGGACGTACCTCATGTCACCGTCCGCTCCGGCTGGGCCACCGCACGCCGAGCAGAAGGTCGATGGTGAGCTGATCGAGCCGCTCGTAGGGAAGGCTGCGCTCACCCAGCTCAGATCTGTCGAAGACGTGGTCCTTCAGCGCCGTCGCCTTGTCGGGGGAAAAGACGCCGATGCGGTCGTCGCTGCGGTTACCTCCGATGTCCGCAAGCAGCGCCTGGATGTCGGGATCGGCGTTGAACCGGGCCGCCTTGTCTTTGAGGATCAAGTACGTCCGCATGCAGCCGCGGGCAAACTCCTTGACGTCGTCGTAGTCGGCGCTGCGATACGCATGTGCATCGAAGTGTCGACTGCCGTCGTAACCGACGTCTTCGAGGAACTTCACCAGCCAGAAGGCCTGCTTGATGGAAACCGAGCCGAAGCGAAGATCCTGGTCGTAACGGCCCGGCCACTGGTCGTTGAGATCGATGTGGAACAGTTTGCCCATCTCCCAGGCCTGGGCGACGGCGTGCATGAAGTTGAGGCCGGCCATGTGCTCGTGGGCCACCTCCGGGTTGACGCCAACCATGTCGGGGTCGTCGAGCGTCTCGATGAAGGCGAGCAACGAACCGACGGTGGGCAGGTAGATGTCGGCGCGCGGCTCGTTGGGCTTGGGTTCGAGGGCGAAGCGGAGGTCATAGCCCTGGTCGCGCACGTAGCCGGTGAGGAAATTCATCGCCTCCCGGAACCACCGCATCGCGGTGAGAGGATCTTTGCCGGCGTCGGTTTCGACACCCTCCCGGCCGCCCCAGAACACGTAGGTGGTGGCGCCCAGTTCGGCGCCGAGATCGATGGCTCGCATCGTCTTCTGAACGGCGTAGGCGCGGATGTCGGGATCATTCGACGTGAAGGCTCCGTCGCGGAACGCCGGGTCGGTGAAGAGGTTGGTCGTCGCCATGGGGACAACGAGGCCGGTGGCATCGAGGGCCTTGTGGAAATCGGCCACGATCTGGTTCCGCTCGGCCCAGGTGGCGTCGATGGGTACCAGGTCGTTGTCGTGGAAGTTGACGCCCCAGGCGCCGACGTCGGCGAGCAGTTCGACGATCTGCACCGGCGACAGAACGTCGCGAACGGGCTCTCCGAAGGGGTCGCGCCCGACGTTGCCGACCGTCCACAGCCCGAATGTGAACTTGTGCTCGGGTCCGGGTTCGTACATGAAAGATCCTCCGGTGCCGCCTGGGTGCAACGCTAGCGAAGCGCTTTCGGCAGGCCGGTGGAGGTCAGTCCGGTTCGTGGATGCTGCGCATCGACCAGACGAGCGTCCGCATGGTCTTCGGCTGGCGCAGGACGGTCAAGACGGCTGCGGCCACGTCCTCGGCTCGCAGCATCTTGGCGAGTCCCGGCATGTCGGGAGTACGCCCCGAGCCCATCGCGAACTCGGTGGCGGTGCCGCCGGGGCAGATCGTGCTGACCCGGATCCCCTTTTCCCGCAGTTCACGGTCCAGTCCCCCGGCGAGGCCGACCTGGGCGAACTTGGTGGCGGCGTAGACGGCCTCGTCACCGGCGCCGCGCAGCCCGGCCACGGAGGCGACGATGACGATGTCGCCGTCACCGCGCTCGAAGAAGTGGGGTACGGCGGCGCGGATCGGCCACACGGTCCCGGCGACGTTGGTGTCCATCATGGTGGCGAGCTGTTCGTCGCTGAGGTCCATGATCCCGCCGTAGGCCCCAATGCCGGCATTGGCGACCAGGATGTCGATGCCGCCGAACCGTTCCAGAGCCTCGTCGACGAGGCGCCTCGAGTCTTCGGGCCGCCGCACATCCATCTCGACGATGGCGGCCTTGTCACCGAGGTCGCGCGCCAGTTCCTCGAGACGTTCCTTGCGCCTGGCCCCGAGTACGACGGATGCCCCTGCGTCCGTCAGAGCCCGGGCGGTGGCAGCTCCGATCCCGGCACTTGCTCCCGTGATCGCCGCTACCCGTCCATCGAGATCACCCATTACATACCTCCGTGTCGTCCGGTTCCGACGCTACTGCCGCGGCCTCGGCTGCGCACCTCGGCGCCTACTGCGCGGTCCAGCCGCCGTCGACGACGAGGACGTGGCCGGTGACCATGGCACCCGCCGGCGAGGCCAGGTAGATGACGGCGGCCGCCACGTCGTCGATCGTCCCGACCCTGTCGATGGGGATGCGGGCGAGCACCGCTTCGAGGTAGTCCGGCTGGTCGAGCCGCTCTGCGGTCCCCGGTGTGTAGATGAAGGTGGGGGCAACGGCGTTGACGGTGATCCCGCGGGACGACCATTCAAGGGCCAGGACCTTGGTGAGCAGGTTGACGCCTCCTTTGGAAGCCGAGTAGACGGCGTGGTCTCTGATGCCGACGACCCCGGCCTGAGACGACATGTTGACGATCCGGCCCGAGCCTTGCTCGAGCATGATCCGCCCCGCGGCGCGGCAGCAGAAGAAGAGGCCCTTGAGGTTGACGTCCATCATCTCGTCCCAGTCCGCCTCGGTGACGTCCTCGGCGGGGTGGTTGGCCCCGAGTCCGGCGTTGTTCACGAGCACGTCCAGGGAACCGAGTTCGTCGCGCACGCGAGTGAAGGAGGGCTCGATGGCGTCGGCGTCCCGAACGTCGAGCGGGACGGGCATCGCTATTCCGCCGCCGGCGCGGATCTCTGCGGCCACGTCGCCGAGGGCGGCCTCATTGCGGGCGGTGACGGCAACGGCGGCGCCGGCGCCGGCAAGTGCCCGGGCCAGCCCGCGTCCGATTCCTCTGCTGGCTCCGGTGACGAGCGCCACCTTGCCATCGAGCCGGAAGTCGGGAGTGTTCATCGGCTGCCATGGTGGTCCGGCTCGATACGTCCCTGCAATGCGCCACACTGCGTTGACGGCAATCGGGGGCGGTGCCACCATCGCCGGGCCGGCGGCATCGGAAGGAGTCGGGATGAAGATCGTCGTGACCGGGGGCAGCGGGAAGGCGGGCCGGGCGACTGTTGCCGACCTCGTGGCCGCGGGGAACGAGGTGGTGAACGTGGACACGGCGGCCCCGTGGGACCCGGACGTCCCCAGCCTCATCGCCGATCTCACAGATCTGGGACAGGCGACCGACGCGGTCCGTGGGGCCGACGCCGTTGTGCACCTGGCGGCGGTTCCGGCACCCAACATCCTTCCCGACGGCGAGACGTTCCGGGTGAACACGATGAGCACGTACAACGTTTTCGCCGCCGCTGTGAACGCCGGTGTGGAGCGGGTGGTGTGGGCGTCCAGCGAGACCCTCGTCGGGCTTCCCTTCCACAGGGAGCGACCCCGCTATGCCCCGATCGACGAGGACCACCCCCGGCTGCCGGAGTTCCACTATGCCCTGGCCAAGCTGCTCGGTGAGGAGATGGCCGCCCAGTTCTCCCGCTGGAGCGGGATCCCGTTCGTGTCGCTGCGGTTCTCCAACATCATGGAGCCCGGCGACTACGCCCGTTTCCCGTCGTTCTGGGACGACTGGTCGATCAGGGCGTGGAATCTGTGGGGCTACGTCGATGCGACGGATGTGGGGCAGTCGGTGCGGTTGTCCCTGGAGGCGAACGTCGGCGGCCACGAAGCGTTCCTCATCGCCGCCGCCGATACCTGCATGACCGCTCCCAGTACCGAGCTCATGGCAAAGGTCTACCCGGACGTCGAGCTGCGGGGAACCGTGGACGGCCATGTGACGCTGCTGTCGATCGACAAGGCGAGAAGCCTGCTCGGCTACGAGCCCCGGGTGAGCTGGCGCGACCACGTGACGCCGTAGGCGCGCGGGATGATGCCTCGCCGGTCCCTCCTTGTCGTCGCCGCCCTGGGCTCTGTTCTGGTCGTAGCCGGCGGGGCGTGCAGCGAGACGGCGCCGGATGCCGCCCCGCCCTCCACGATGGCACCGCCGGTCGACCCGCAACCGAACACGACCGAACCCCTTCCACCGGCGGTGACCGTGCGTTCCTCGACGGTCACCTGGGAGACGTACGCCTACGAGCTGACCGACTTCAACACGATCAAG
>JBFIQU010000006.1:0-20981 GCA_041609395.1 Acidimicrobiia bacterium
CCTGGGTCGTAACGATCGCTCTCAACACATGGAGGAACGAGATGCGGCGGCGGGCGCGTCGGCCGGAGGCGCCGCTCGTGGCGGCCGCCGGAATCCCGGGTCCCGGACCTGACCCCGAAGCCGCCGCTTCCATGGCGGCCGACACCGAATGGCTCGCCGTGGCACTCGCCGGCCTTCCCGAACCGCAGCGGCTCGCCGTGGTCCTGCGTCACGTGCTCGACATGAAATACCGCGATATCGCCGAATCGCTCTCCCGTCCCGAAGGAACCGTCAAATCCGACGTCGCTCGCGGTCTTGCTGCGTTGCGCCGCGTGCGTCCGATGTCTGTCGAGGTGACACCATGATTCACGATCGAACGTCAGCGCACCTGGCCCATCTTCGTGAGGAGGCCCCGGACGCAATCCTGGCGCGGATCAAGACCGAACTCGTCCTCCCGGCAGCCGAGGACGGGTATGTGCTGGTCGACGGCCCCTACGGCGAGTTGTACGTCGCATTCAACGACGAGGGGATCTCGCACGTTCGAGCAGCCGCGACGGTGGCCGGCCCCCTCGCGTTCGAGGCGGCCTTCGTCGCCGAAGTCGGACGCGGTGTCACGGGTGCGGCGCGACCCCCGGCGGGGCTCGCCCGGGCTCTTTCCAGTGGATCGTCCCGGCATCTGAGGTTCGATCTGCGCCAGCTCTCCGATTTCGCCCGGGCCGTCCTCCGCACGACCCTCGAGATCCCGGCCGGACAGGTCCGCCCCTACGGCTGGGTAGCCCGGGAGTTGGGAAAGCCGGGCGCAACCCGGGCCGTCGGGACGGCGCTGAACCGGAATCCGGTGCCGGTGTTGATCCCGTGCCATCGGGTGGTTCGAAGCGACGGCACCGTTGGCGAGTACGCCTTCGGAACCCCCATGAAGGAAACGTTCCTCGCTCGAGAGGGCGTCCCGCTGCGGACCCTCGCAGAGTACGGGAAGCACGGCGTGCGGTTCACCGGAAGCGATACGACCAACATCTTCTGCTACCCGACATGCCACCACGCCCTGCGCACCACCGATGCGCACCTCGTGACCTTCCACTCAGAGGGCGAAGCCCTGGCGGCCGGCTACCGCCCGTGCCGGGTGTGCCGCCCGGCGGCGCAGGCCTCGTAGCCCGCGCTCACAGCTCGTAGACGTACGCCCGTTCCCTCCGCTGCTCGGTGAAGCCGAGCTTCTCGTAGACGCTGAGGGCACCGGTGGTTCCTTCGGTGTCGACTCCGAGCCAGGCCTCGGCGAGGCCGGCGCCGGCCATGGCTTCCACGGAGGCACGGATCAGTGCCGACGCCACCCCCCGGCGCCGCCAGCGGCGCACTGTTCCCACGGTGCCGATCCACGCTTCGCTGGCGTCGTTGGCCGCGTTGTGGGCGGCGTCGACCCAGCACAGCGAGACCGATACCACCTCGTCGTCCTCGACGGCCAGGAATGACAGGTCGGGCCGGAAATGCGGGTGGTCACCGTGGCGTAACTTCCAGACCTCCGGCGAGCGGGGCAACGAGCCCCAGTGGTCGGCGAAGGCAGCATTGGTGGCCAGCCGGGTGCGTTCGTCGAGGTCTTCGGCCCACGGCTGGAGACGGAGACCGGAAGGTAGTTCGACGGACCCTATCGGCCGGGATGTGGGCAGGCACATGTCGACGAAGAACCGGTTGAATGTGAAGCCGAGGCTCTCGGCGAGGCGGCGGCGGTCTTCGTGCCGTTCCAGGACGTGGACCCGCGCCAGCCGCTCCGAGCCGTCGTCCGGCGAGCGAACAGCCGACCGCCGTAGCTGCCACGACAGCAGTTGACGTCCGATGCCCCGCCTCCGGTAGGTCGGATGGACGTGGCCCCAGAGATAGTTGCGCTGCTTGGTCTCGTTGCGTGAGTAGAACACGATGCCGGCGGCGCGAATTGCGCCGCCCGGTCCGAAGAGTGCAAGGGAATCGCCGGGCCAGTCGACCTCGGGATTCTTGAACTCCGCCTCCCACTCCTCGCGCGTCTCCAACCATCCGAACCGATCGCTCGCTTCGACGGCCAGACCGAATTCGAAGAGGGCCGCGGCGTCGCCCGGCTCGAGTGGACGCCATCGGGCACCATCGACCGGTGCGGGGAGGGTCATCAACTCACTCATGCCGAAACGGTAGCCCCGACGCCCGCCAGCCGGTACGGTTGACCGATGGGGCGCACATACGAGCGGGTTCGCGACCGGACCTTCACGACCCTGAAGTGGATCATTCTGCCCATCGTCTTCCTGGCAGCCGCCGGCGGGGTGGTGATGGCGTCGGTCTACATCTCGTTCGGGCGCCCCTGGACCAAGCTCGCCGGTCTCGGCTTGCTTCTCCTTGCCCTCGCCGCGTGGGCGGTCGGTCTGTGGTTCGCCTTCGGCCGGCCCAACCAATGGTTCCCCCCGGGCGAGAACAGCGACTCGAAGTACTCCGGCGGGACGCCCCGCGGCTGAGACTCAGCGGAATCGCTTGAGCCGCAAACTGTTCGTGACCACCGACACGCTCGAGAACGCCATCGCCGCCGCCGCCACCATCGGGTTGAGCAGCCCCGCCACCGCAAGGGGAATGGCCGCGGTGTTGTAGGCGAACGCCCAGAACAGGTTTTGGCGAATCGTGCGGAACGTGGCGCCGGCGAGGCGCAGCGCCGTGCCGACGGCGACGGGGTCTCCCGACATCACGACGACATCGCCGGCCTCGATGGCGACATCCGTTCCGGTGCCGACCGCCATGCCGAGATCGGCCTGGGTCAGCGCAGGTGCATCGTTGATGCCGTCGCCCACGAACGCCACCGTGCTGGTGCGCTGGAGGCGGGCGACTTCTTCTGCCTTCTGGTCGGGCAAGACTTCCGGTATCACAGTGGATATTCCGACCGCACCGGCGATCGCCTCTGCGGTGCGTCGGTTGTCCCCGGTGATCATGACCGTCCGGATGTCACGGGCATGCAGATCGGCGAGCGCCTGCTGCGAGCTGGGTCGGACGCGGTCGGCCACGGCCAGCACCCCGCGCACCTCACCGTCCCAGCCGGTCAGGAAGGCCGTCTTGCCCTGTCCCTCGAGGTCCCGGACCCGGTCGTCGTAGCTCGCCGGGATCTGAAGTCCGGCGTCGGCCATCAGCTTGCGCTTCCCGACCCACACCGTGGTGTCGCCGACGCGACCGCGGACCCCCATCCCCGGTATCGCGGCGAAGTCGTCGACGGGTTCGAGGTCGAGTCCGCGTTCCTCCGCACCGAAGGCCACGGCACGGCCGACCGGATGCTCACTGGCCGCCTCCACCGACGCCGCCCGCAGGAGAACGTCGGTGTCGTCGGGCACGAGGTCGGTGAGCAGCATGACGCCCTCGGTGAGGGTTCCGGTCTTGTCGAAGACGACGACGTCGACGTCACGGGATCGCTCGAAGACCTCGGCGTTCTTGAACAGGACACCGAGTTCGGCGCCGCGTCCGCTCCCCACCATGATCGCGGTGGGGGTCGCCAACCCCAGGGCGCACGGACAGGCGATGATGAGGACCGCGACGGCGTTGCGCAGCGCCGTCGGCAGCGTACCGTCGATGGCCAGCCACCCGCCGAACGTGGCCAGCGCGATGACGATCACGACCGGAACGAAGATCCCCGAGATCCGGTCGGCGAGCCGTTGCACCGGGGCCTTGGTGGCCTGGGCGTCCTCGACCAGCTTCACGATTTGGGCGAGCGCCGTTTCGCTGCCGACCCGGGTCGCCGTGACGACGATCCGGCCCTGCTGGTTGACGGTGGCGCCATAGACCGCGTCTCCGGCCTGCTTGTCGACGGGAACCGACTCACCGGTGAGCATGCTCTCGTCGATCGACGTCGCTCCCGTTGTGATCGTCCCGTCCGTGGGGATCTTTTCACCGGGCCGGACGACCATGGCGTCGCCGGGGAGCACGTCGTCGATCGGAACCCGTACCTCGGTGTCGTCGCGCAGGACGGTGGCCTCCTTGGCGCCGAGTTCGAGCAGGGCTGCGATGGCGTTCGACGCCCGCCCTTTGGCACGCGCTTCGAAGAAGCGGCCCAGGAGGATGAGGGTGATGATCACCGCCGCGGTGTCGAAGAACACGGGCTCGTCGGCGAAGTACGCCCAGATCGAGTACCCGTAGGCGGCCAGGGTGCCGAGTGACACCAGCGTGTCCATGTTGGCCCCGAGGCTCCGCAACCGCTTGGCAGCGGCGCGGTGGAACTGCCAGCCGAAGACGAACTCGACGGGTGTCGCCAGGATCCACTGCAGGAGTCGGTTGGTCTCGGTTTCGCGCAGCACCATGGCGAGGACGACGATGGGCACGGTGAACACCGCGGACATTGCGAAAAGGCGGCGCTGGTAGATCGTCTCGGCGGCGTACTTCTCGGCGGGAGTCTCCCGTTCCTCACCGGCGACGACCGGCGTGATGTCGTATCCGATCTTCTGTACTGCGGCGCGCAACGACTCGTCGTCGACGTCGGGTCCGGCAACTACCCGGGCCTCCTGTCCGGCGAAGTTGACGACGGCCTCCGCGACGCCGTCCTGGCGCGACAGGATCCGCTCCACCCGCATGGCGCAGGTGGCGCACGTCATCCCTTCGACGTCGAACGTTCGGGTGGGCGTCTCGGCCATCAGGCGGTGGCTACCTCGTATCCCTGCTCTTCGATGGCGCTCACGATGTCGGAGCGATCGGTGCTCTCACCGTACGAAACCGCAACGGTCCGGTCCGCGATCGACACCGTCACGCCGGTGACGCCGGCGACGGCCGCCACGGCACCCTCGATCGAGTGCTTGCAGTGGTCACAGTGGATCTCGGGTACGGAAAGGGTCTCCTGGGTCATGGTTCGATTACCTCCAACGTGGGTGCGGGCAACGTGCGTTCGGGCACTTCCGGGCCCGGGCCGGTCACGGCCGCGGTGTACTTCATCGTCTCGAGAAGCTCGTCGACGATCTCGGTCGATCTGCCCTCAGCGACGGCGTGGACAACGCACGTCTCGACATGATTCTGCAGCAGGACGCGATTGACCTTCTCCAGCGATCCTTGCAGGGCCGACACCTGTTTCATGATGTCGGGGCAATAGCGCTCGTCGTCGACCATGGCGATGACCGCATCGAGGTGGCCCCGCACGGTCTTCAGCCGGTTGAGCGCCGTCTTTTTGTGGGCGTCCTTCATCGCCTGCTCCATGCTCTCGAGTCAACTACATCCTACCCCACCGGGGGTGGGGTAGCAAGCTCGTTCGCACTCCTTTGCCGTTGCGAGGCATCAAGAAGGAGACGGCGCGAGCCGATACAACCTCGTGCAACCAGTCGCGCTCGCAGAACCAACGCGCCCCGGTGCGTCTCGATTCACCGGAGCCGTTCTGGCGCTGGCCGCCGCGGTCGTCTTTGCCGGGCTTGCGCTGATCTTCACCGGCGCGTTCAGTGCCCAGCGCATTGCCGACCGTGCCGAGGCGTTGCACTGGACAAATGGGATGCTCGGCAACGCCGGCATCGCGCGCGCTTCCAACGGCCAGGCGATCATCTTCGCCGTCGACGAGCGGCTCGGGGTCGCCGCCGCCGAGGCGGTGACGCTCGCGGTCGACGAAGCGCAGCGGAACCTCGGCACGGCGACGGCATGGGCCGAAGGAGCGCCCGACGACGTCGATCCGGCAACCGCCGGCGTGCTCGGCGAGTTTCTGGAATCGGGACGTCGCGTGCTCGGCCTCGTCGCAACGCGGGACGTCGACGCGGCGGTTGCGCTGCATCGCAACGGGTTCGAAAGTGCCTATCAGGACCTCGTTGTGCTCCTGACGGCTCGCCAGGAAGAGATCTCGGTCGCCATCGGGGAGTCCGAGACATTTGCCGCTCGTGTTGCCGGCCTCACCCGCTTCGCCGTGACGTTGTTCATTCCCGCGGTGCTCGTGACCCTCTACCGGCGCCGGATCCGGCAGCAGCTGAAGCTGAGCCAGGTCCGCATGCAGTCGATGATCGACGCGGAACGCCGGCTGAGTGTGGCGAAGGACGACTTCATCGCCGGCGTCTCGCACGAACTGCGAACGCCGTTGACGGGCGTGTTCGGGTTCTCAGAGGTCCTCGTCGAAGGCGGCTTCGAGGATCGCGAGACCTCATACGAGCTGGCGCAGCTCATCAACAGCGAAGCCGGGGAGCTGTCCCGGATGGTGGAAGATCTGCTCACCGCCGCCCGTCTCGATTCGGATGCGCTGATCTTCGATCGCGAATCGCTGTCTCCGCGGGCAGAGATCGACTCCATCGTGACGCCGGCCCGCCGCAGCGGCCAGGAGATCGAGGTCGATCTGCCCGACGTCTCGATCTGGGCCGACCGGTCCCGGTTTCGCCAGATCATGCGCAACCTGGTTTCCAATGCTGGGAAACACGGCGGTCCGAGGACTCGGATCACCGGTCAGATCGATGCCGGCCGGTTCGTCTGCACCGTTGCCGACGACGGCCCGGGCGTGGCACCGGATATGGTCGACCACCTGTTCGACAAGTTCGTGCATGACGGCAAGGAAGCGTTGCTGGTCGGCAGCGTCGGTCTCGGACTGGCCATCGCTCGCTCGCTTGCCGAGGCGATGGGAGGGGAACTCCATTACGTCCGCGACGGCGAGTGGACCTGCTTCTCGGTGACGCTGCCGCTCGACCCGCTTGCCCCGCCTACCGGGGTGGCGCCCGGCGCGAAATCGGCGGTGAGCCCGTGACGGCAGCCGCCAGGAGGCGTCGGATGGCCTGGTTCCTGCTGTGCTGCTGGCTGGCGGCCGGGTTCGTGAGCATCGTGCCGGCCGCAGCTGCGGAAACCCGTACGTTCTATTTCCACGGGAATGGCGTGCCCGTGGCCTCCATGACCGGCCTGCGTCCCGAGGGGGCGACGCTGCCCAACTTCGACCCGCATCGCGACGACGAACCGGGGTTGCTGATCCGGCGCGGCGGCAGTGGTCCCGAGGAGCGGGATTCATCGAAGATCCAGGTCTGGGTGGCGGCGACGGAGGAGATGCGGGTGGCCGGCACTGTTCGGCTCGACTTCTGGGCGGCGATGGTCGGCTTCGCGCGTGGTCGCGAGGGGATCGTGCGCGCCTACCTGCTCGAGTGCACCTCGAGCGGAACATGCACGACCATCGCCACTACCAAGGTTGCGAAGACCGACTGGGGCGCGTCGTGGGATGGAGAAACGGCGTCGTTCGGGATGATCGACCACACCTTCAGCGCCGGATCCTCGGTCGGGATCGCCATCGCAGTCGACGCCGCATCGCACGACGACATGTGGTTTGCGTACGACACCAGGGACTATGGAAGTCGCCTGCTGCTCGAGATATGGACGGGCGACGACACGTCCGTGACCACGACCACCACCAAGCCGCCGACTACGACGACTTCTCCGAAGCCGACCACGACGACCACGACCAAACCGTCGACCTCGACGACGACGACGACCAAGCCGTCGACCTCGACGACCACGTCGACCTCCACGACGACGACAGAGCCCGTTGGCACCCCGCCAACCACGTCGACCACGTCGACCACGACGACCACCACGAACGCGTCGACGGATTCGACCACGACCACGTCCACCACGAACACGACGGCCCCGTCCCCGACCACGTCCACCACCTCAGCCACGTCCACCACGACGACGACGGCCCCGTCCACGACCACGACGACTGCTCCGACGACCACGACAACGGTCGCGGCCGTCGGTGGCGGCGCCTCCGGCGCTCCGCCGGCGGACTACACCGGAAAGACGGATCTCGTCACGAGTGGTGCGGCACCCGAGTTGTTCATGGATCCGGAGGTGCTGTCGTCCAGGATCGCCGCCGCCCAGAGTGAGGCGCAGACGCTGGGACCGCAGCGAGGGCTGGGCGTCGTCTACCGCAGCGTCGTCGAGAACCTCCGTCTCGAGTTGCTGCCCGCGGCTTTGCTGGGGTTGTTCATCGCCGGTTTGGGTGCGGTGGGAATCGGCCGAATCGAGTCGGACGATCTCGTCGCCCCGGGCTGACCCCGGCCCGGTCCGCGCCCTAGATTGGGCGCATGGAGATCTACGACGACGCCGTTGCGGCCATCGGTGACACCCCACTGGTCCGGCTGGGCCGGATCCACCCACCGGGCAACCTGGTGGCGAAACTCGAGTACCTGAACCCGGGGGGTTCCGTCAAGGATCGAATCGGACTCGGCATGATCGAGCGCGCCGAACGCCTCGGTCTCCTCGAACCCGGCGGGACCATCGTCGAGCCGACCTCGGGCAACACGGGTGTGGGTCTCGCCATGGTGGCGGCCCTGCGCGGCTACAAGCTCATCGCCGTCATGGCCGACAAACAGAGCAAAGAGAAACAGGATCTGCTCCGAGCCTACGGAGCCGAGGTCGTCGTCTGCCCTACCGATGTCGCTCCCGACGACCCGCAGTCGTACTACTCGGTCGCGCGCCGTCTCGTGGCGGAGACGCCGGGCGCGTATCAGCCCGATCAATACTCCAACCCGGCGAACCCCGAGGCCCACGTGACCAGCACCGGGCCCGAGTTGTGGCGGCAGACCGACGGCCGGATCGGCGTGTTCGTTGCCGGTGTCGGCACCGGCGGAACCATCAGCGGAACCGGCCGCTACCTGAAGGAGCAGAATCCCGCCGTCGAGGTGGTCGGCGTCGATCCCAAAGGGTCGATCTACACCGCCGCATCCGAATCCGACGTCACGACGTACCTCATCGAAGGCGTCGGCGAAGACTTTTGGCCGGAGACATTCGACCCGGATGTCGTCGACCGCTACGTCGTGGTGACGGACGAGGAGGCGTTCCACATGACACGGCGCCTCGTCCGTGAGGAAGGCCTTCTCGTCGGCGGATCGTGTGGGATGGCCGTCCACGGCGCGGTTCGGGTAGCCGAGGAGCGGCCCGACGATCTCGTGGTGGTCCTGCTTCCCGATTCCGGTCGCAACTACCTCTCGAAGATCTTCGACGACGAGTGGATGCGGAGCCAGGGCTTCGCCGTCGACTGATGCGGTTCGAGACCCGGGCCATCCATGTCGGGCAGGAGCCGGATCCGGCCACCGGATCGGTCGTCGTCCCGATCTACGCCACGACCACGTTCGCCCAGGAACGACCCGGCTCCCACCGCGGCTACGCCTACGCCCGAACCGCAAATCCCACCCGGTCGGCGTTGGAGAGCGCGCTGGCCTCCCTCGAGAATGCAGCTACGTCCGGGGGGGCCGTGGCAACGGCCTCCGGCATGGCCGCCACCGCCCTCGTCGGGTACCTGCTGTCGCCGGGTGACCATGTCGTTCTTCCCGGTGACGTCTACGGCGGGACATATCGGTTCTTTGCCGGTGTGCTCACCGAGATGGGTGTCGACTTCACTGCGGCGGACTTGTCAGATCGCCACGAGCTGGCCGCAGCCATCCGACCCGGCACCAGCCTCATCTGGGTGGAGACGCCCACCAACCCCAACCTCACGATCATCGACCTCGAGTGGGTGGTCGCTGCAGCCCACGAAGCCGGAGCGCTCGTATGCGTCGACAACACCTTCGCGACGCCCTACCTGCAACAGCCGCTCGACTTCGGGGCCGACCTCGTCATGCACTCGACGACGAAATATCTCGGAGGTCACTCCGACGTGGTGGGTGGAGCCCTCGTCACCAGTGACCCCGATCTCCTGGCCAGGCTGCGGTTCCTGCAGAACGCCGCCGGTCCTGTGCCGGGCCCGTTCGACGCCTACCTCGTGTTGCGCGGTGTGAAGACGCTGGCGCTCCGTATGCAGCGGCACTGTGCCAACGCCGCCGCCATCGCGCGTTTCCTCGACGCCGATTCTCGCGTCGGGGCGGTGTCGTATCCCGGGCTTGCCGGGCACCTCCAGCACGAGCTGGCCACGCGTCAGATGTCGGATTACGGCGGCATGGTGTCGTTCCGCGCCGGCTCGGCGTCACGGGCCGAAGCCATCGCGTCGGCAACCGAACTCTTCTTCCTCGCCGAGAGCCTGGGCGGCGTCGAATCCCTCATCGAGGTACCGGCGGCCATGACCCATCAGTCGGTGACCGGAACGGCGCTCGAGGTTCCGGCCGACCTCGTCCGTCTCTCCGTCGGAATCGAGCACGTCGACGATCTCATCGCCGACCTCGATCGCGCCCTTGGATAGGGTCCCGCTAGTGGTATCCCCCGACACGGTGGACCTCGATGCGAAACGTGACGCGCGTCTCGTCGGGTCTGCGGAAGGGATAGGAGTCGGCCCCGAGATATTTTCGGGCGAGCGCGTCGATGATCGCATCGCCGTCGGACGTGGTGTGCGACACGACCCGTCCCTGGATCGAGACCGCCTCGTAGTCGGCGCCGGGCCGCGTGTACGAGATGGCGACACGGGGGTCGGCCAGCAGGTTGCGCCACTTGATCCGGCCCTCAGCAGTGTTGAGCACGATGCGGTCGCCCTCGCGCATGACCCACATCGCGCTCACCTGGGGAGACCCGTCCGGATTCAACGTCGCTACGTGGACGAAGACCGGCGAATCGAGGTCGTTCTTGATCTGGTCGGGAAGCATGTCACCTCTGTTTCGTCGTAACGTCGCCGCATGATGATCGATGTCGCCCGGGCTCGTCGGGATACCCCCGGCTGCGACGCCGTCGTCCATCTCAACAACGCGGGATCGGCGCTCATGCCGGAACCGGTGGTAGCGGCGGTCGTCGGTCATGTGCGTCGCGAGGCGGAGATCGGGGGGTACGAAGCGGCCGCGGAACGGCGTGACGATCTCGCCGCCGGCTACACCGCGGCCGCCGCGCTGCTCAACTGCGATCCCGAGGACATCGCCTTCGTGGAGAATGCCACCCGCGGCTGGGACATGGCGTTCTACTCGATCCCCTGGCACGACGGCGGACGCATCGTCACCAATGAGGCGGCCTACGCCTCCGACTATCTGGCGTTCCTGCACGTCCGCCGCCGGTTCGGAATCGAGATCGACGTCGTCCCCTCGGAACCCGACGGCGCCCTCGATCTCGACGCACTCGACCGGGCGTTGCAGCAGCCGGCGACCCTGCTGGCCTTGACCCATGTACCGACGAACAGCGGGCTGGTGAATCCGGTGGCCGCCGCCGGCACCATCGCCGGGGAACGAGGTGTGCTGTATCTGGTCGATGCCTGCCAATCGGTCGGACAGATGGCCGTCGACGTCGCCGCCATCGGATGTGACATGCTGTCGACCACGAGCCGCAAGTACCTGCGGGGACCGCGCGGCGCCGGCCTCCTCTACGTCCGCTCCGATATCGCCGCCGATCTCGATCCTCCCTTTGTCGACCTGCACGCCGCCCGGTGGATCGAACGCGACGACTATCGCCTGGCGGACGGCGCCCGGCGGTTCGAGACGTGGGAGAGCAACATTGCGGGCCGCCTCGGCCTGGGAACGGCAATCGACTACGCCCTGGGGTGGGGCCTCGATCGCATCGAGTACTGGATCGGCGCCCTCGCCCGGCTCGCCAGGGATCGGCTCCGCACCACCGCCGGCGTCACCGTTACCGATCCGCCGGCGGCGACGGCCGGCATCGTGACCTTCACCGTCGACGGTGTGCCGGCCGCGTCGGTGAAGCAGGCACTGGGGGAGCAGGGAATCAACGTCGACGTGAGCACGCTGCGATCGACTCGCATCGACATGGAACGGCGAGGCCTGGAGGCCGTGGTTCGGGCCTCGGTCCACTACTACAACACCGAAGCCGAGATCGAACACCTGGTCCGAGCGCTAGAGCTGATGGCTGACAGCTGATTGCCAGTAGCCAGTTCCCAGTTCCCGGTTCCCGGTTGCCCCCTCCGGCCCTTCAGGCCACTTCCCCCAGCGCTCGCCGAGGGCCCGTGGGCGAGGCAAGCTGATAGCTCATAGCCAGTAGCCAGTAGCTGCCCCCCTCCCCACCTCCTCCACGATTTCTCCACATTCGGATGCGACGGTGGCTCCAATCGCCAAGGAGGAGATTCGTGTTCAGATTCGTGATATTCGCGCTGGCGGTCGTCGGCCTGTACAGCGTGTTCAGTGGGGCCGTCGGCGCCACCGCCGTTGGAGTCGCCGCCCTGTTCCTGGTGCCCCTCATCGTGCTCAAGCTGTTCATCCTCATGACGGTGGCCGGCGTGGTCGCCCACAGGGTTCGCGGCGGCGATTTCCGCCACCGCGGCAGGAGGCGCAGCGGCAGGGTCCCGGGGCAGTCGCAGCCGCCCGAAGAGGAGCGGTTCGATGAATGGCATCGGCTGGCCCATGCGCGGGAGGAGGTCGAGGGCTGGGTGGCCGGCATGCCGGACGTCGGCCAAGATTGACACCGTGAAGAAGGTCCTCGTCGTCGAAGACGAACTGAAGATCGCCCGCCTGGTGCGCGACTACCTGCAGCAGGCGGGCTTTGCCGTCGTCGTGGTTTCCGATGGTCCGGCGGCGCTGGTGGCGGCCCGCCAGGAGAAGCCGGACATGATCGTGCTCGATCTGGGGCTTCCCGGTATGGACGGCTTCGACGTGACCCGGCGCCTCCGTGCGACATCGTCGGTACCGATCATCATGCTCACCGCCCGGAGCGAGGAAACGGACCGGATCGTGGGCCTCGAACTCGGTGCCGACGACTACGTGGTCAAGCCGTTCAGCCCGAAGGAGCTGGTGGCCCGGGTGCGGGCCGTGCTGCGGCGGGTCGATGCGACGGTGGCAGGTGGGGAGATGATTCGTGCCGGCGAAGTCACGATCGATCTCCTGAAGATGACCGTTGCCGTCGACGGGGCTGACGTCGACCTGACGGCAACCGAATTCGGTGTGCTGGCCACTCTGGCGCGGAGCCCGGGTCGCATCTTCACCCGTGCCCAGCTCCTCAAGGAAGTCCACGGCGTCGCCTTCGACTCGTACGAGCGGTCCATAGACAGCCATGTCAAGAACATCCGCCGCAAACTCGAGCCCGATCCCGCCCATCCCCGCTATCTGCTCACCGTGTACGGCGTCGGCTACAAGTTCGCCGATGCGTAGGCGCTACGCACGGGGACACGGCGACGACTGGTGGGCCGGTCCCGGCAGCAGGGCCTGGCAGGGTGCCGGTCGACACATGGTCGCCGGCTTCGTGTTCTTCGTCGTGTTCGTCGTCATCGTGGTGGCGGCACTGACAACCCTGGCCGGCTTTGTGCTCTCTGGATTCCGCGGGACGTCGGTGGTGGCCATCCTTCCCTTCCTCATCATCTTCCTCACCGTTGCCATGGCGCGACGCGTTGCCCGCACGTGGCGTCCGGTCCGGCAGATCATCACCGCCGCCGGGTCGCTCGCAGATGGGGACTACTCGGTACGGGTTGCGTCGAGCGGCTCGGCGGCCATGCGGCCCGTAGTCGCCTCGTTCAACGAGATGGCCCGCCGTCTCGAGACGGCGGACGAGCAGAGGCGACGGCTCCTGGCCGATCTCGGCCACGAGCTGCGGACCCCGCTCACGATCATCCGCGGTGAGATCGAAGCCATGGTTGACGGCGTGCACGAGCCGAGCGGTGACCAGCTCGATCTGCTCCTCGCCGAGGTCGAAGTCATGGAGCGGCTTCTGGAGGACCTGCGGACTCTGAGCTTGATCGACGCCGGTTCCCTCGAGCTGTATCCCGAGCCGACCGACCTCGAGCAACTCGTCACCGACGTGGCCGAGGCGCACCGCCGCCGGGCCGCCGAGATCGGGGTCGGGATCGAGCTCGAAATCGTGGCCTTTCCGGCCGAGATCGTGCTCGACCCCGTTCGCATCCGTGAGGTGCTCACCAACCTGGTGGTGAATGCCCTGCGGGCGATGCCGGACGGGGGAGTGCTGCGGCTGAGCGCAGGTCCGGAAGCCGGAGATGCCGTCATCGAGGTCACCGACACCGGGCTGGGCATCCCGCCTGAGGAACTCGATCGGGTGTTCGAGCGGTTCCACAAGGCCGCCTCATCACCGGGCTCGGGGCTGGGCCTGACCATCTCGAGAGACCTGGTGGCAGCTCACGGCGGGACGCTCACCATCACCAGCACCGTCGGCGCCGGGACCACCGTGCGCATCGCTTTGCCTCGCACCGCATGATGGGGGGCGGCGCCGGCTCGGTAGCATGCCGTCCGATCTAGGAGCGCGGGTGAGCAGCGAACTCAACCGATACAGCAGGCGGATAACCCAACCCCGGTCCCAGGGTGCCTCCCGGGCGATGCTCTATGCCACCGGGCTGCTGCCCGAGGACATGGACAAGGCCCAGGTCGGGATCGCGTCGATGTGGTACGAGGGCAACTCGTGCAACATGCACCTGGACGACCTCGCCGCGGCCGTCAAGGAGGGCGTGGTGGCGGCCGGGCTCGTGGGGATGCGGTTCAACACCATCGGGGTGTCCGACGGCATGGCCATGGGCACGGACGGCATGAGCTACTCGCTGCAGTCGCGCGACCTCATCGCCGACTCGATCGAGACGGTCGTTGCCGCCCAGTGGTACGACGCCGTCGTCGCCATTCCCGGTTGCGACAAGAACATGCCGGGCTCGGTGATGGCGATGGGCCGCCTCAACCGCCCGGCGCTCATGATCTACGGCGGGACGATCCGGCCCGGTGTCGACGAGGACGGTGCCGCGCTCGACATCGTGTCGGCGTTCCAGTCGTACGGCGAGTATTTGGCGGGTCGCATCGACGACGAGCGTCGCGAGTCGATCGTACGCCGGGCCTGTCCCGGGGCCGGGGCCTGTGGCGGGATGTACACCGCGAACACGATGGCGTCCGCCATCGAAGCGCTCGGCATGAGTCTCCCCTACAGCTCGTCGACGCCTGCTACCGATCCGGCCAAGCGGGACGAGTGCGTCCGATCCGGTGCCGCCGTCCGGCGGCTGCTCGAACTCGACATGAAGCCGCGCGACATCATGACCAGGGAGGCGTTTGACAATGCCCTGGCGGTCGTCATGGCGCTCGGTGGCTCGACCAACGCCGTCCTCCACCTCATCGCCATGGCCCGGTCCGTTGATGTTCCGCTGACCATCGATGACGTCCAGGCCGTGTCCGATCGGGTTCCGTACCTCGCCGATCTCAAACCGAGCGGCGGGAAGGTCATGGAGGACCTCCACATGGTCGGCGGTACGCCGGCGGTGATGAAGCTGCTCCTCGAGCACGGGGCTCTCGACGGTTCCTGCCGCACCGTCACCGGAGCCACGGTCGCCGAGAACCTCGAATCGCTCCCCGGGCCGGCACCAGGCCAGACCGTGATCCGCTCCTGGGACGATCCCATCAGGGAAACGGGTCATATCCAGATCCTGCGCGGCAGCCTCGCTCCCGAGGGTGCCGTCGCCAAGATCACCGGGAAGGAGGGAGTCCGGTTCCGGGGACCGGCCCGTCCCTTCGATCGGGAAGAGTCGATGCTCGCCGCTCTGGAGCGCGGTGAGATCTCGCCCGGCGACGTCGTGGTGATCCGGTTCGAGGGACCGAAGGGCGGACCGGGGATGCCGGAGATGCTGACGCCAACGTCGGCGATCGTTGGTGCCGGTCTCGGCGATCAGGTTGCGCTGCTCACCGACGGCCGGTTCTCCGGTGGTTCCCACGGGTTCATCATCGGCCACATCACGCCCGAGGCCCAGGACGGGGGACCGATCGCTCTCATCGAGGACGGTGACGTGATCAGCATCGACGCGGAGACGCGTACGATCGAACTCGAGGTCGATGCGGCGGTGATCGATGCCCGGCGGCAGGCCTGGCAGCAGCCGGAACCGGTCGCCACCCGCGGCACCCTGGGCCGGTATGTACGAACCGTGCGCTCGGCATCGGAAGGGTGTGTCACCGACGAGGCGCCGCCGCAGGTCGTCGTGTAGCCGTCGTCGCTCCGGTAGAGTCGCCGCACCCGAGCCTGGAGAACGCGGTGGAATCCATCACTCTCACCTACTGCGCTGCTTGAAATTACACCGACCGTGCCGTGAGCATGGTTTCGCAAATACTCGATGAGTTCCAATTCCGGATCGCCGGTATCACGCTGATCCCTTCCAAGGGCGGCGTGTTCGAAGTCGAATTGGGCGACGACCTGATCTACTCGAAGCTCGAGACCGGCCGCCATGCTGAATACGAGGAAGTCGCCGAGCAGCTCCGGGCCCGCCTGACCTGACACTCTGTGGTCGACGAGCGCTGCAAATTAGGGCCTCAAGATCGTATTAGAGGAGACCGATACTGCTCTCCGTGGCATTCACGGGTGGACATCGATGAGCAGGTCGGGCGCTCGTCCTGGACTCTTGATCGAGGAACTGCTGTCGGCGGACGGGCCGTTCGCAGGCATCGCCGACGATTTCGTGACGCGCACATGTACAGGCTGTCGAGCCGAAGTCGCCACTGAGGTGTTCTTCCACGACAGCGGGTACTACTGCGCGACGTGCTGGCCTTCGGTGCTGTCCCGGGCGTAGACCTCATCCCCTCCAGACGACGGTGTCGTCCGGAACGGGAACTCGATGTCCACCCACCCAGGTTTCGACGACCCGGATCCCGCGCAGCGCGGCGGCGGTTGCCGCGACCGGATCCCGGTCGAGCACTGCGAAATCTGCCGGGCTGCCCGGCTGCAGCGGTTCCGGCTCCGCCAGCGCCGCCGCCGCTCCGGATGTGAACAGCCGGAAGGCCGCTTCGGCGGGCAGACCCTCCGACGGGTTGATACCGGCCCGATCTCGTGCGAGGGCCATGCCGGCGAGCGGATGGGGCGGCTCCACCGGACAGTCGGAGCCGCCGGCAAGGGGAACTCCGGCGTCCCACAGGGTCCGGAACGGATAGGCATAGGGCATGCGCTCGGGTCCCAACCGCTTGTGCAGCCACTCGGTCTCCGAGCCGAGAAACGCAGGCTGCACCGAGGCCGTCACGCCGGTTCTGGCAAAGGACGCGATCTCGTCGGGTCCGAGGACAGAGGCATGCTCGATGCGCAGCCGGGCCGGATCCGCGCCGTGCGCGATGGCATGCTCGAACACGCCGAGGGCGATGCTGTTGGCGCGATCCCCGATGGCGTGAACGGCGATTCGCTCTGAGTACCGCAATGCGCCGTCGACCATCCGGCGCGCCCAGCCGGGGTCGAGCCGGAGCGTGCCGGTCGTGTCGCGGTCGTGGAACGGCCGGTGCATTGCGGCGGTGTGGCCGCCCAGCGAACCGTCGGTGAATGCCTTCAGTCCGAGAAAACGAACTCGAGGCCCGGCGTTCTCCAGCGAACTCGCCGCCGCCTCGAGCTGGTCGAGGGTGGAGGCAATGACCAGGACGTTGAGTCGTATCGGTACCGCCGGCCCGGCGGCCAGCACCATGTCGAGTTCGTTCCCCAACGTTGCCCACGGTCCGTCCCCGCAGCCGACGATGGCCCCCAGACTGGTCAGGCCCAGCCCGGCGAGTCCGTGCATGGCGGCGACGAACTGCTCCGGCGTGGTCCCGTCGGTGCCGGCGAGGCGGGCGGCGATCAGCGTGATGGCGGTTTCCCGCAGCACCCCGTTCGGAGTGCCGCCGTCGTCTCTGTCGAGTGAGCCCCCGTCGGGATCGGCCGTCGCAGGGGAGAGTCCCGCCGCGGTGCACGCTGCGGTGTTGGCGATCGCGATGTGCCCGCAGTAGCGGTGTAGCAGCACCGGGCGATCGGAGATCATCCGGTCGAGGTCGTGGCGGGTGGGAAGCCTCCCTTCGGCGAGAGACTCGTCGTCGAGGCGCACGGCTACCAGTGGTTGCCCCGGATCGAGGCCTGCGGCGGCATCTCGTAGCCGGTCGGAGATCGCCGCGAAGTCGGGCGCCGTCTTGAGCGAAACGCCGGAAACCGCGGCGGCGTAGGTGACGGGGTGAAAGTGGGCGTCGCGCAGGCCGGGGATGATCGTCATGCCGGTGAAGCCGACCTCGCGCACGCCGGGTGCCCGAAGCTGGTCGGCGCTGCCGAGCGCACGGACGGCGTCTCCCTCGATCAGCAGCGCGTCACCGGCGAGCCCACGCCCGGTCCGCACCGATGCTGCGGTGACAAGGGTCGGCCTCACTGCTTCCTCCCCAGCGCGCTACGACCGGGCGCAGCGGGGCCGCGCCCGGTCGCCGCTCCGCCGCTCGGGGCTACGCGTCCCCCCACAGGGTGGCGTCCGTCATGCGCTTGTAGAGCGCCTGGGACCAGTTGTCTGAGTCGAAATCCATGAACTCGATCATTTCTTCGAGCAGCTTCCCGAAGACGGTCCCATGGGTCGCCGCCAGCTTGTCCTGGGCGCCGTAGGAGTCGAGTCTCAGGAACGTCTTGACGGCACCGGCCTGGCGGTCGCTGTCGTAGATGTTGACGTACGTCCCGAGGTACTCGACGCCGTCGGGCGTACTCTGCGCCAGCTGCTCCTCGTTCTCGGCGAGCCACTGCTGCAGCTTCTGCATCTTCCCTCGTTTGACGTCGCCCCCCTGCATGCTTATGAAGTCCACGGTATCCCCTTTCTTCGGACCTCTTTCCGAGTCTGCCCGATCGCAAGCCGTCGCGGCGCCGAAACCGCAGAAAACCTGCACTCGCCATAGCCCGCTAGCTTGACGCCTCATGCAGGATCTCGATCTCGCCGTCACCGCCGCCTCCGCCGGGGCCGACGTCGTTCGTCGCCACTGGAGCGGGCGCGCCGAAGTGACGTACAAGGGCGCCGACAACCCGGTCACGACGACCGACAAGGCCGCCGAGGAGGCCATCCTGGCCGTGCTGCGCGCCGCACGGCCCTCCGACGCCATCGTCGCCGAGGAAGGCGGTCGCGGCGCCGACTCGGCCCGCCGCTGGTTTGTCGATCCCCTCGACGGCACGGTCAACTTCGTCAGTGGCATCCCCCAGGTGGGGGTGTCGGTGGCTCTCTACGACGGCGCTGAGCCGGTTGCGGCCGCGGTCATCGACGTGGTGCGGGAAGAGGTCTTCACCGCGGTGCACGGCCAAGGGGCGTTCCGCGACGGGAACCCCATTGGCGTGAGCGATCCGGCGTCGCTGGCACCCGCCGTGATCGGCACCGGGTTCCCCTACGACCACAAGACGTATGCGGCAGCGTACGCGGCGACCCTGGGCGCCGTGCTCGGCGAGGTGCAAGGTATCCGCCGCTTCGGTGCGGCGTCGCTCGACCTCGCCTGGGTGGCGTGCGGGCGTCTCGATGGGTTCTTCGAACTCGACCTGGCTCCATGGGATACCGCCGCCGGACTGGTGCTGATCCGCGAGGCAGGCGGTGTCGTCACCGATCCGCAGGGCGCCGCGGCCGGCCCGTTCCATCCTGCGGTCGTCGCTGCCGGGCCGCGGATCCACGAGGCCCTGCGTACGCTCGTCGCGGAGAACATGCCGCCCCATCTCCGGGAGAGGGTTGGCGGCTCCCGCTAGTAGCCTCGCTGCGGATGCTGTTGCTAGCCGCCACGATCGTGGCCGCGCTTCTCACCTGGATGGCGTTCCCCCCGCTGGAGTGGAGCGTCCTGATCTTCGTCGCCCCGGCGCCCTTCCTGTGGTCGCTGCGCCGTATCGTCCACCCCCGCCATGCCGCCACCCTCGGGTTCGTGTACGGGGCGGTCTTGTTCGGGGTGATGCTCTACTGGATCGGCATTCTCGGCATCATCGCCTGGCTGCCCCTGACGCTGGCGCTGGGCTCGTTTTTCACCCTGTACGCCCTGGTCGTGCACTGGGCCCGCACATTGTCTCCGTGGCGGTGGTGGGTCATCACCGTCGGGGGATGGGCGCTGCTCGAGTTCATCCGGGCGCGTTTCCCGTTCGGCGGGTTTCCGTGGGGCTCGGTCGGGTACGCGGTCGGGTCCCTCTCCTGGCCGCGCGGCGCTGCGCAGTGGATCGGAGCCAGTGGATGGTCGGTTCTCGTGGTCGCCGTAGCCGCCGGCCTCGTTCTGCTCGTCGAGAGCGTCTACAACCAGGAGTTCTTCGCCTACCCGGCGATCGCGGTCGTCATCCTGTCGGCCGCCGGCGCCCTGTGGCCCCCGTCAGCCGACGGCGAGAGTCTCGATGTGGCGATCATCCAGGGCAACACGCCGTGTCCTCGTGTGCACTGCATCGACGAGAAGGAGCTCATCTACACGTCGCATCTGGAGTTGACGAAGCGACTCGAACCGGGAACGGTCGACCTCGTCGTGTGGGGAGAGAACTCCGTGGGCGGGCGCTTCGAACCGATCGACAACCCGGAGGTGGCGGTGGCCATCGCCGGCGAGGCCCGTCGCCTCGACGCCTTCGTGATGATCAGCGGAACCCGCAGCGCCGGCGAGGGCTTCTTCATCAATGCCAATCTGCTGTTCACCCCGACCGGTGAACTCTCCGGGGAGTACCTGAAGCGGCACCCGGTGCCGTTCGGTGAGTACGTACCGTTCCGCAGCGCGCTGGACTGGATTCCGCAACTCGACCAGGTGCCGCGAGACATGGTGCGGGGCGATCGCCCCGGCCTGTTCCCGATCACGCTGCCACCGACCGAGGACCGGGCGCAGCCCCTCGCCGTGACCATCGGCTCGGTGATCTCCTTCGAGGGAGCATTTGCCCGCGAAGCCCGCAATGCGGTCAAGTCGGGGGCCCGTTTGCTCACCGTCAACACCAACGAGGCGAGCTACGGCCGCAGCCCGGCATCCAACCAGCTCATCGCAATGACCCGGATGAGTGCTGCGGAGAACGGCGTGGACATCGTTCATGCCGCCATCTCCGGGCGATCGGCCTTCCTGGATGCGGAAGGGTCGATCTTGAGCAAGACCGACCTGTACACCGAGGAGATCCTGTTCGGAACGGTCCGCTTCCGGAATGCAGGCCGCACCGTGTACACGGTGGTGGGCGACTGGGTGCAGGTGGCGGCCATCCTCGCCATTGCCGTGCCGCTGGTCTTCCGGCGCCAGCGCCGTCCGCAACTCCTGTTCTCGGTCCCCCATCCTGAGGACCGATAGCCCCGGGCGCGGCGCAGACGCGTTGCCTAACGTTGGCACTGAACGATTCATCGCGATCAGCAGGAGGCCGTCGTGTCCAAGGCCATTGAGAACCTGTTCCAGGAAGAACGCACCTTCGCCCCCGCCCCGGCCTTCGCCGCCGCCGCCAACGCCGGACCCGAGGTGTACGAGGCGGCCGAGAAGGACTGGCTGGGATGGTGGGAGCAGCAGGCCAAGGAGCGCATCACCTGGTTCCGC
>JBFIQU010000007.1:0-19258 GCA_041609395.1 Acidimicrobiia bacterium
AGGAGTTGGCGATACCGCCGCCTTGAGCCCCGGCAGAGTTGTCGAAGATATGCGACCCGGTGATCGCGATCGGGTCGAGTTCGCCGTAGATCCCGCCCCCGCTGAACATCGCCGAGTTCCCGGAGACGACCGGGTCGGTGAGGACCAGTGTGCATATCTCGCAGCCGCCGAAGGACCCGAGGGTCGCAATGCCCCCACCGCTGCCGCCGGCAGTGTTGTCGACGACCTGCGAGTCGATGAGTTCGAGATGCCCGCCGTCGTTGAAGATGCCGCCACCGTTTCCACCCGACGTGTTGTTGCGCACGATGACACCGTCGAGCGTGAGATCACCGGCGTTGTGGACCCCGCCGGCGTCCAGCCCGTCTCCGCCCGTTATCACAACGTCGCGTAGCACGACGGTTGCTTCGGCATCGACGAAAACGACGACGTCACTGAGCCCGGAAGCGTCGATCGTCACCAACGGGTCTCCCGTGCCGGGGTCTGGTCCTTGGAGCGTCACGTCCTTGCTGATGTAGAGCGTCTCGTTGTAGCTACCGGCGGGAACCGTGATGATGTCACCGGGCGACGCAGCATCGATGGCGCTCTGGATCGAATACAAGGTCTCGCCGTAGAACTCGACTTCACTGATGAAGATCCAGCCCTCATCACCCTGCGGGGCGATGACCACCGTCGAGTCGGGGGGCAGCTCGGTGGGCGGCGCTCCCATATCCAGATCGATCGCAAAGGGTCCGTTTCCGGCCGGGGGCGTCACCGGATACGACTGCAGAACGCCGCCCATGGTCACGTCGATCGCAGTCGGCGGGTAGACACTGCCACCGCTCGCCCCGCTCACCCAAACTCTGATGCGCTCGAGATCGACGAGTTCGGCGAACGTAAAGGTGATCGGGGGAAACTCGGCAGGAGCAGTGAAATCGAGCCAGCCGACATACGGATCCTTGCTCGCCGGGAGTGCGCCGTTCCAGCTGAGCGTCGCAACAACACCGTCGGTGAGATCGCCGAGCCCGCCGGACAGAGCCTGGCCCGACACCGTCTGCCCGTAAAGATCATCGAAATAGTCGTAGGCACCGCTATCGACAGTCCCGTTGCCGCCGGTCATCGAGTACTCGATGGGTGACACTCTGAGATGTTTGGCGGCCAGTTCGCTGTAGAGGGCGGCGAAGTCCCCACCGAAGGCGGCAGCGTCGCTGTAGAGGCGGAGCTCGGCGACCTGGCCCCGGAACGTCTGGCCCCCGTCACGATGGAAGAAATCGAAGGTCTCAGCGGCGTTGAAGGGGATCGCACCTCCGCCGCTGGCATTCGGCACCGGACTGTTCACGTAGAGCTGGTTGAGCCGTGAATCCGCGATGACGACATCCCATCCACCGACTCCCGTACCCACGGCCTTGGCGCCGGTACCGCCCGCGAAATTGAGTTCGTATCTGAAGCTCGGATCGATCCACAGCATGGGTCGGTTCTGGGCGTCGTCGTCGACCAGGTTGTGATACGCACCGATGTTGTCGGCCTTGATGACGGCGGCGACGATCCAATCACCGGTCGGCGAGGCCGGCAGGAGGAGGTTGTTCGCAAAGCGGTCGCCGCCACCGTCGAACTCGACGGCAGGTGATCCGTTCGGGGTCTGGTCCGCCAGGTAGGTGGGAGTACCGGTCGCCGTTTGGCCCGCCCAGGCCGCAACGGCGTCACCATCCGCCGACGAATCGCGGACGGCCAGATCGCCGGCAATCACGTCGTAGGTCTGGCTGGCCGTCAATCCCGTGAGCCACTGCCACGCCGCTGTATCCGGAGTGCCGTCCCACACCTGGAAACGGAACGTGAACCCGGGGAAGATGTTGCTGAACGTGCTCGTCGTGACCGTACCGAGCATCTCCGCGTAGTTTCCGTCGACCAGATAGCTCGTTATCTCGGCATCGAACTCGGAACCGTCGCTCGACCTCCGCCAGTGCAGCGTTCCGGCCACGGCGTCGAACTCGACGAAGCGCCCCGTGTCACCTACCGAGGATTCGAGTTCCACATCCCCGGTGGCGTTGTCGACCCCGCCGAGGTCGCCGGCATCGAAATGCACGAGCGGCAACAGGGCGCTGCAGGAGCCCACAGGAGCCTCGGCGACCTCGAGTTCGTCGATGGCCGCACCGGCCGATGCCACCTCGAACTTCACGTATCGCGCAGCAGTGGGACTGAAGGACGCCTTCAACGTCTCGGCGCCGTTGATTGCGCCCGAGTACGTGGCGTTCGTCTCGAAGACGACCGTGTACTCGGCGGCATCGTTCGTGGCGTCCCCCGGGGCGTAGGCGTTGTCCGTCGCAGCCGTGTAGATGCGAATCTGGCCGGGATCACGATCGTTGAAGCCGCCCAAGCGGTCGCGACCGAATCGCACGCTCTCTACGCACCGCTCCACGCCGAGGTCGATCTTCACCCACGAGTTGGCGGTTCCGGCGATCCAGCTGGCGCCGTTGCCGTAGTAGCCATCGTTGACGAAGGTCGGATCGTGGATGTCGGGGTAGCCGGCAATCACATCCTTGGCCACGGCAGGCCGGGCTCCGTTGTTCGGGTGCGCCAGGTTGTCGCTCGTGTCGTAGAACCGGGCGAGGCAGTTCGGGCTCGTGGCACATCGCAGCATCGATACGCCGACGAACGGCGTCGCCGAGTCGACCGAAGGGGTTGCCGCCTGGGCGGGTTGCGCAGTGAACGGCACCGGAGCCAGTACGACGGCCATGACCATCAATCCGGTGAACAAGACCCGGGTCCGGCGCGAAACGAAGCCGAATCCCGGCACGCGTTGCGAATCCCCCACTGTGGTTGCCGCCTTCCTTGCCCCTCGGGCTGTAGTCGTCGGGGAAAGAAAGGCACTTAGGCCCTACCCGAAAGGGTCCTTCGCCCCTGCCTACGGTACCCGAGTGTATGGCGCAGGGGAAGCCCAACTTAGCGAGCCGCTCAACATCGATACCATCGACAGGTCGAGTCCGGACAACCTCGACTCGTCGGAGCGCCTTCCAGCATCGTTTCGAGTTCGTCAACGGCCCTGGGGACGATGCTGTGCAGGTGAAGACTACGCTCGGCGCCAACGCCGAAGGAGCTTGGTGGGGTCAACGCAGACCGATATCGAACGGTTCACTCCGTACGTACCACGCCTCACGTCCTCCTGGAGAGGCGAACAACGCCTGGTGGTGCCCGGCACGATGGTGTTCGTCGATATCTCGGGTTTCACGGCCCTGTCGGAGCGTTTGGCCCGCAAGGGTCGCATCGGCGCCGAAGAGGTCAACCGCGTCCTCAACGAGGTCTTCACCGCGCTACTTGATGAGGCCCTCGGTCGTGGTGGTGATCTGCTCAAGTTCGGGGGTGATGCCCTGCTCCTGCTGTTCACTGACGACGGACACGTAGATCGGGCAGTCGAAGCGGCGAATGCCATGCGACGCACTCTCAGGAGAGTCGGCCGCATCACCACTCCGGCCGGCGTCGTCCGCCTTGGAATGTCGGTCGGTGTGCACACCGGTCGCTTCGACGTTTTCATGGTCGGCGAGTCACACGTCGAACCGATCGTCACGGGCGAGGCCGCTTCGCGCGTTGTTGCGATGGAAGGCGCCGCCGATGCCGGAGAGGTCGTTGCCAGTCTCGAGACGGCGGAGTTGCTTTCCCCCGCGCTCGTCGGGGAGCCAAAGGGTGATGGCCGCCTCATCAACGACGTCCGTGTTGAAGTTCCGGCGTCCCGACCGGGCGGCGCCGACGCTGCCGACCCAGGACGCTTCGTCCCGGTGGGGCTCCGATCCGTCGTCGGGTCGGCCGCCGCTGCGGGCGAACACCGGCTGCTGAATCTCGGCTTTGTGAAGTTCAAAGGAGTCGAAGCCATGGCCGCTCGCGCCGGCACGGATGGGCTCGCCGAGAGCCTCGATCGGCTCGTGCGCACCGTGCAGGCAGCGACCGCTGAGTTCGAAGTCACGCTGCTCGGGTCCGACGTAGACGAGGACGGTGGCAAGCTGATCCTGGTGTCGGGCGCTCCGATCGCGACCGACACTGATTCCGAGCGCCTGCTCAGGGCCGTGCGGAACATCGTCGACGCGTACGAAGGTCTACCGCTGAAAATTGGAGTCAATCGGGGCCATGTGTTCGTCGGGGACGTCGGTTCGCCGACCCGCCGCTCCTATACGGTCATCGGTGATGCCATGAATCTCGCCGCCCGGCTGATGGCACAGACCGACCCGGGGACGATCATGGCGACTCCCGGGGTCCTCGACACATCGGCAACCGAGTTCGCGCGAGAGCAGGTCCCCCCTTTTCACGTCAAGGGCAAGACGGACCCGATCGAGGCGGTGATCGTCGGAGCGGCCCTCGGACGTGCGGTCCTCGCACAGCATGAAGCCACACCGTTCGTAGGTCGGCGTACAGAAACCGAGCTTCTGGAACGTGCGATTGCTGAAGCCGCGGCAGGCCGCGGAGGCACAGTCGAGATTGCCGGCCCGGCCGGCATCGGCAAGTCGCGCTTGATCGCAGAGATGGCCTCCAGGCACGACTCCGTACCGTGGCTCGCCACGGCCGGCAATCCGTACGACTCGGGCACTGCATACCATCCGCTGCCGCCGCTGCTACGGCCCTTGTTCGGCATCGACGCCGATGCCGGCGCGGCGGCCGCGGGTGATCAGTTGCGCCGCAGTGTCGATGCTCATGCTCCGGACCTGCGTCCGTGGCTTCCGCTCCTCGCGGCGGTGGTCGATGCCGAGGTCCCGTCGACTGTCGAGACGGACGAGCTGGAGCCCAGATTCCGCAAGCTCCGTCTCGAATCGGCCGCCGTCGAGCTTGCGGGTGCGGTTGCGTCCGGACCGGTGGTGATGCTGGCCGAAGATGCCGAATGGATGGACTCACCGACGATCGACCTGCTGGCCGCGCTTGGCCGTGCTGCCGTCGACCACCCGTGGCTGATCTTGGCGACGGTCCGTACCGACGGGGAAGTCGTCGAACCCATGCTCGGCGGCCGTCTGATCGATCTCCAGCCGCTCACCGGTGAAGAGGGCCGGGATCTCGTCTCTGCGACGGTCGCGGGGCCGCGCTTGCGCCACCAGGTCGAGGCGATGCTGGAGAGGTCTGGTGGCAATCCGCTGTTCCTCACCGAGCTCGTTCGGGCCTCCGGCGAGTCGGAGGAGCTCCCCGACAGTATCGAGACGCTCGTTGCGTCGCGCGTCGACCGTCTCAGTTCCGACGCACGAGCACTCCTCCGATTCGGATCAGTTGCCGGACAAAACTTCGATCGCAGTCTCCTGGAGCGCCTTGCAGCCCTGGAGGGCACGATGGCCTCTGACTGGCTGTGGGGGGACCTCAGCGACTACCTCGCCGTCGACGAGTCCGGACAAGTCTCCTTTCGCCAAGCGGTGTTCCGGGACGTCGTCTATCAGCGCTTGCCCTTTCGAACCCGTCGCCGCCTGCACGGATCGGTGGCGGATCTGATCGAAGCCGAAGCAGAAGACCCCGACGAGCGGGCCGAGGTCCTGTCGCTCCACACCGAGCGCGCCGAGCGATTCGATGCTGCGTGGCATTACTCGGTTGTAGCCGGGGAACGAGCCGCACGTCGTTACGCGAATGTCGAGGCCGCCCGGTTCTATGAGCGAGCGCTGGCGACCGGCATCGCTGCGGGAGTCCACACCCGTGAGCTCGCCGGGGTTGCCGAGTCGCTGGGCGACGTCAGGGAACTTGCCGGGCTATACGACGATGCGGATATCGCCTTCCGCCGCTCCCGGCGCTGGATCACAGATGACCCGGTCGCCGTTGCGCGGATAATGCGGAAGCACGGCGTGGTCCGAATGAGAACCGGCAGATACTCCGAAGCCCTGCGCTGGTACACACGCGGCTTGGGCCGCATCGAGCGCAAACGAACCGAGCGAGCCCACCGCGAGCGTGCCGATCTTCATCTTGCATACGCCGGTATCCGATTTCGACAAGGTCGGTATCGCGATTGCGTCGAGCGGTGCGAACGTGCGTTGAAACGAGCGCAGCGGATCGACTACAGGCGCGGGATGGGCCATGCGTACTTCCTCATGGCGCATGCCCTCTTCTTCCTCGGCGAGCGAACGGAGGAGTACTCGGATCGGGCGCTCCATATCTTCGAGGCCCTGGGTGACCATGTGCGCCAGGCGGACGTCTGGAACGATCGCGGGATCGAGGCGTACTACCGGGGCGATTGGGACGAAGCGCTCGTGGGGTACGAGGAGTCACGCACCCAGCGCGAACGCGCCGGTGACGTCGTCGGCGCCGCGACGGCACAGAACAACATCGCTGAGATCCTCTCGGACCAGGGGCGCTACGACGATGCTTCCGAGCTCTTCGCCGTTGCCGAAGAGACGTTTGACGCGGCCGGATACCGTCTCGGGGTCGCCGTGATCGAAGGGAACCGGGGGCGACTCGCCGCCCGTCGGGGGTTGCACGACGAAGCAGAATCGCGATATTCCGTCGCGCTGCGCCTCATGCAAGAGATCAAGGCCGACGCATTCGTGACCGAGACGCAACTTCGCCGCGTTGAGAACCTCGTACTGGCCGGCCGGGCGGAACCTGCGATGGCAGAGATCGATTCATTGCAACGAGATTTGCGGAGCTCTCCCGGCAGCGCACTGGCCCGGGCTGCGGTGAGGCGGCTTCGCGGAGCTGCCCAAGCTCAGCTCGGGATCTACGACGAGGCAGCGACCGATCTCGAGGTCAGCCTGCAGCTCGCCCAGGATGGTGAGTCGGACTTCGAAGCGTGCCTCACGCTGTCGGTGATGTGCGAGTTGGAGAGCATCGGCGGTCGCGACCTGGGTGCAAAGGCCATGTGTGACAAGCTGAAAGGCAAGCTGGGGATCGTCGACGTGCCAAGGTTCATCCCGTAACGCGGCGGCTCCAGATCACCCTTCCTGGAGCGCCTTCACCGCATAGGTGTATCCCGCCTCGATGATCTCGCGATGCCGTTTGAACTCCAGGATCCCGAACTGTTCGACCGGAGGCCGCAGCATGACATCAGCCTCGACTTGCTGCTCGCCGCTGGCGCTTGCGGTTGACCGCAGCAGGACGTCCATCATTCTCGGGACTTCCATACGCGGGGCAAATGGGTTCAGGCGGCGAATCGCCACCTTCCATCCCGAAATGGCTCCGGTGTCGTCGAGGTCCCGCGACGGGATATGGGTGCCGGCCCGCAGGTCGACGGCGATCATGTGGCCCGGGTCGTGGAGTTTTCGCATGATGTCGACCGGCAGGTTGTTCATGATCCCGCCGTCGACCAACACGTTCTCGCCGTCGCCGAGCACCGGCGGGAACGTGCCCGGGATGGAGACGCTGGCGCGCACTGCCCGCCACAACGAGCCCCGATCGTGGATCCTGAGCCTGCCGGCGCTCAAATCGGCCGACACGCAGAAGTAGTCGAGCCAGGCGTCCTCGATGTTGGCGTCCCCGTAGGCTTTCTGGATGCCGGTCGTGAGTTTGCGGCCTCGCGACAATGCGACCGCAGGGAATGTGAAATCGACGAGTGAGCCGTCGTTGACGGTTGCCCGGAGGGACGCTTCATAGGTCTCGTCCCAGCTCATACCCAGCGAGAAGCATCCTGAGATCGTCGCCCCGAAACTGGCGCCACCGACATGATCGATCGGCACTCCGGCTTCCAGAAGGGCTTTCAGGACTCCGAGGTGGGCAAAGCCCCTCGCCCCACCTCCACTCAGCACGACGGCGACCGACTCGCCGTTCAATATCCGGGCGACTCGGTCGACCGTACCGACGTCGTCGAGTCGGACGTGGTGGTGGCGATCGGGTTGCACCGATTCCAGCCATTCCAGGGTGCCGCGGGGGAGCGCAGGCCCGAGGTGGGTCAACACCAGATGAGTATTGGGTTGGGTTGCGCCGTCGGACGACGCGGGTTCCGTCGCTTGCGGCGGTGGAGTGTGCCCGTCCGCCACCGCCAGAACGAGGTCAGCCTGGCGCCGGCAGCGTTGGGTCCACTCCGAACCGGGCACATCCCCTACGAGCAGCACGACGTCATGATCGGTCTCGAGGTGATGGAGAAAGCGGATCAGGTCGCTTTCCGAGCGATCGGCCCCCAGCCGGCCATCGAGAATGCCGCGGTCGATCAGTACGATCCTCTTGCTCTTCTCCAATGCCGTTTGCAGCTGCAGGGCGAACGTGGCATGAGTCTCCGATCCACGTACCGGTATGACGGCGATCACTCGAATGCTGCTGCCGAGCTCGGTTCGGTGTATCGACCGTTGGAGCCGATCTACCAGCAACCGGGTTACGGCGATCAACGTCTGCGGTTGGTCGACAACGAGTTCCATGAAGTGGTCGTGCGGGAGCTCCAGCAACGATGAATCCCGGATAGCGCGGATGGTCGCAGATCGCGGGGCCGAACTGAGGAGTGCCATTTCCCCGACGACCTCGCCGGCGCCGATCTCGCCGACCGCGACCTCAGTGCCGCTCGGCTCGGTCACGAAAGCCCGGAGGCGGCCCGTCGCGACTACGAACACGGAATCTCCCGGGTCGCCTTGTTCGAGCAGTGTGGCGCCTGCAGGGAGGTGCAGGGGCCTGACGTGGTTCGACAGAATCTGGAGGGTCTGTTCGTCGAGATCGGCAAACAACGCCGAGTTGGCAAGCTGACTCACGATGCCGGAATCGACCACCGGTCCTCCCCTCGTCCAACGGACGCTACCCGATGGCCGGGGAGCGCGCCGTGTGAACGGCTGCACACGCAAGAAGCGATACCGTGCCGAAGTCGACGCTGCGCCGACCACGCCTGCAAACCACCGACATGCAGGCCGAAGTACGTCGGATCTCATAGCTGGAGCTTCGCTACGACCTCGTCTTCGCCCTCGATGCGCCGATGCGAAGACGTGAGAATTCGTATCAGGCGCCGTCGACGGCGGGACGAATCTCGGTTGCGAATCGCTCGGCGGTCTCATCGTCGAATGGTGCTGCGATCTCGATGATGAAGGTTGAAACGCCAAGCTCTTTCCACGCAACCATGAGCTCCGTGATTCGTTCCTGGCTCATCACGTAGATGTCGGAATCGTCGAGGACGGACTCGTCGAGGCGGTTGGCCTCCATCTGAGTTCGAAAGAATCTCATGGCTTCGTCCTCGGTGTCGCGGACAACCGGACTCAGAAACGCCGTTCGTTCGATCTCTGTGCTGTCACGGCCGACCTCCTGACATCTCAGCTCCAGCACGGCGTGCTTGCGCCTCATCAGATCGAGATCCTCGAGCGCCACCCAGTTCCACATGTCGGCGTATCGGGCGACGGTGCGGAGCGTCTTCTGCTCGCCGCCGCCGCCGATCAGGATGGGCACACGATCCTGCAGCGGCTTCGGAAACAGCTGCGCGTTCTGAAGCGAGTAACGCCCGTTCTCGGGTGAACTCACCGATTCGCCATCGAGCAATCCGCGGATCGCGGCGACGGACTCGTCGAGCCACGCCAACCGATCTCCGAATCCCGAACCAAACTCGATGCCGAACGCCCGGTGCTCCGCCTCGAACCAGCCACCCCCGATCCCAACGATGGCTCGGCCCCCCGACACGTGGTCCAGCGTGGCCACCTTCTTCGCCAGAAGTCCCGGGTTCCAGAACGTGTTCGCACCCGTCAGGACCCCCAATCCCACCCGGGAGGTGTGCTGCGACCATGCCGTCAGGAGCGTATACGCATCGAATGTGTCCTGATGGGGATCGCCCATACACGCCAGCGCGTGCTCCCACGTCCACACGTGGTCGTAGCCGAGCGCCTCGGCGCGCATCACCGCGTCGCGAGCCTCCGGCCACGAAAACACCTGATTCCATAGTTGAAGCCCGAGCTTGATCACTGCCCGGCAAAACCTACGTCCGCCGAGCCGGCCCTGCAAGAAGCCCATCGTCTCATCGCCCACGAAACCTCTCACCGCTCCGAATCAGCGACCGGGCAGCGCTGCGGGGTGGTTGGTGGGGTAGGTTGCGTGGGTTGATGGGTGAGATTGCTCTCGGGATTCAGGGTATCGAGTCGCCGGTTGCGGTCGGTGTCGGTGGGTTCGCGACGGTCTATCGGGCGTACCAGCCAGCGTTTGGCCGCACCGTGGCTGTGAAGGTGGTGACCGCAGCTGATCTGGATGATGAGGGTCGGTCGCGGTTCGAGCGCGAGTGTCGTGCGATGGGTGCGGTTTCGGGGCATCCAGCGATCGTGACCTTATATGACGCCGGGTTCACGGTGGACGGTCGGCCGTATTTGATCATGGCGTATATGCGTGCCGGGACGCTCCGGGATCGAGTACGGCAGCGGGGTCCGATGCCGTGGGGCGAGGTTCTCGAGATAGGGGTGAAGCTGGCTTCGGCGCTGGAGACCGCGCACCGGGTGGGGATCGTTCATCGTGATGTGAAGCCGGCGAATGTGCTGGTGTCGGCCTATGGGGAGCCGGAGTTAGCCGATTTCGGCATAGCGCGGATGGCGGGGAGCGGGGAGACGTCGTCGGGGGTGGTGACGGCGAGTTTGGCGCATGCGGCGCCGGAGATCGTCGATGGCGGTGCTCCGTCGGCCGTATCGGATGTGTATTCGTTGGGGTCGACGCTGTATGAGTTGCTGGCGGGTGCTCCGGCGTTCGTGCGGCCGGGTGACGATTCGGTGTTGCAGGCGGTGGTGCGGATGCAGTCGGAACCCGTGGAGCCGATTGTGGGTGTGCCTGATGCGGTGATGGGTGTGGTGGCCGGGATGATGAGCAAGGATCCGGCCGATCGGCCGGATTCGGCGTTGGCTGCGGCTCGGGTGTTGCAGGGTGCGCAGCGCGCCGGGGGTGTGGCGGTGACGGATCTGCTGTTGGATCCGGGGCTGCTGACTGACGACACCAGGTCGGAGGTGTTGTCGGAGGTGGCGTCGGGTTCCGCGGAGAATGTGACCGGGACGTCGGTGGGTGGGGATTCCGAGGGGGGTGGTGATCGGGATCGGTCGGTGGCGGTGTTGCCGTTCGAGGTGGTGGGTCGGGATGAGGATGCCGGCTTTCTGGCGGATGGGCTGCACAACGACTTGCTCACCGAGTTGACGAAGGCAGGCCATTTGACGGTGATCGGCCGGACGTCGGTGATGACGTATCGGGGATCGGGGAAACCGGCAAGGGAGATCGCCTCTGAGCTCGGGGTGGAGGTGGTGGTCGAGGGCGTGGTGCAGAGCGCCGGGCAGCGGGTGCGGTTGTCGATCCGGCTCCTCGATGCCGGTCGGGGTGTCGAATTGTGGGCGGATCGGTTTGATCGGGAACTGACCGCGGAGAATCTGTTTTCTATTCAGACTGATCTGGCGTCGCGAATCGTTCGTTCGTTGCATGCCGAGCTGGTCGAGGGTGAGCCGCGGGTGGCCGCGACTGATGATCTGGATGCGTATCGGTTGGTGGTCGAGGGGCGTTCCCAGTCGGATCTCCGCACCGGGGCCGGTCTCACGGGCGCAATCGATCTCTTCGAGAGGGCTGTGGAGCAGGATCCCGACTACGCGCTCGCCTGGGTGGGGTTGGCGGACGCCTTGACGCTGGCGGCCGACTACGGGCACGGGCCGAGCGCGGAGCTGCTGCCGAGAGCGAAGGATGCCGTGTATCGGGCGTTGGCCCTCGATCCGGATTCACCTGAGGCGCACACGTCGTTGGGGTTGCTGTATTCGAACTATCGGGATGGTCCCGGCGCCATCCGTGAGTTCGAGCGCGCCATCGACCGCAGTCCCGGGTATGCGGAAGCCCACAACTGGCTCAGCTGGGTTGCGCTCCTCGTCGGCAGAGCGGATGCGGCCCTGGAGAGTTCCCGGCGGGCGGTCGAATTGAATCCGCTGTCTGCTGAAGCTGTCTCCAATCTGGCGATGTCGCGGTTGGCGGTCGGTGAAGCCGGCCAGGCTCTCATCGAAGCCCGCCGGAGCTACGACCTGTCACCGTCGTTCACCACAGCCAGGTTCTACGAAGGGATCGTGCTCTACGAACTGGAGCGGTTCGAGGAAGCCGTTGCCGTCCTGGAGCCACTGTCGGTCGCTGCCACCGGAGAGCTCCTCGTGCCGTGGGCCCAGATGGGGCCCGACGCCACCCTGGCTGCGGCCCTGAGCGCCGCCGGCGATACCCAAAGGGCCCAAGACATCCTCGCCGCCATCGATCCGTCGACACATCCATTTGCCCATGGCCTGGTGCTGGCCGCACTCGGCGAAACCGGCCGGGCCCTCGCCGTATTCGCCGGGATCGACGACGTCGATGAATGGCCCTCCCTGACGCTGCATCACTGGCACCGCACCATCTGGGAACCACTCGCCGCCGACCCCCGATACCACCACCTACGCGACGTCACCTACCGCAGTTGGCGCGCCACCCCCGACGACGACCACCCCCTCCACGACCCCGACCGGGCCATGTAGGGTCCGAAGGAGACCATCCGGGGAGAGGGCAATGGCTCGTGATGTGGAGGGACTGCCGGGGTACGTACTGAACCGAGACGATGCCGGCTTCGACGAAGCTGCGCGCACGTGGAATGCACGGCTCCAGAGCAGCCCCGAGACGGTTGTTCGCTGCCGCAGTGCGACCGACGTCGCCGAGGCCGTGGAGTATGCCCGGCGCCACGATGTCGTGCTCTCGATCAAAGGCGGAGGTCATTCCTACGGCGGCAAGACCGTCGCCGGCGGGGGAATCCTCATCGATCTCGGACCGATGGATTCCGTCGTCGTCGAGCCTGCAGCTGCCACCGCTCGGGTCGGCCCGGGGGTCACCTGGGGCGGCTTCGACCACGCTGCGCAAGAACATGGTCTGGCCACGACCGGGGCCACGGTGTCCTCGGTCGGGGTCGCCGGCTACACCCTCGGCGGCGGGACCGGTTGGCTTGCTCGCGCCTACGGGCTGGCCGCCGACAACCTGATCGGGGCAGAAGTTGTCACGGCCGACGGCCGCATCCGGCGCATCGACGAGAGCGACGAGCCGGAACTCTTCTGGGCGTTGCGCGGGGCCGGCTCGAATTTCGGCGTGGTCACGTCATTTCAGTTTCGCGTGCATCCCGTCGGTCCCCCGGTCTTGGGGGGACAGGTGATCTATCCCTTCGACGAGGCCGCTTCCCTGCTTCGGTTCTACCGCGATTTCATGGCGACGGCACCGGACGAGTTCCAGTGTTATCCGTTCATGTTCCGGGTGCCCCCGGTGGAGCCGTTCCCCGAGGAGTTCCACGGCCAGCCGGTCATCGATTTCGTCGTCTACCACCTCGACCCCGATGCCGGAGAGGTGATTCGGCCGTTCCGGGACCTCGGCTCCCCGATCCTCGACGTCGTCGGGCCGCTGCCCTATGTGGACCTCCAGCAGAGTTTCGACGCCAACCTGCCGGCCGGTCAGCGGTACTACTCGAAGTCCCACGACTATGCCGTGCTGTCGGATGAGACGATCGACGCCGTCGTCGAGTACGTTCCGCAGATGAAGGGTGAGCTGACGGCCGCCTATTTCGAAGCCATGGGCGGGGCCGTCGCCCGCGTGGCCCCGACCGCCACCGCGTTTCCCGGGAGGGACACGGCCTTCGGCTTTCACCTCTTGGCCGGATGGATGGACCCCGCTGCGGACGGGGAAGTAATGGCCTGGGCGCGGGAATTCCACGATGCGATGGCCGGCAGCGCCACCGGCGGGGTCTACGTGAACCTGCTCGGCGAGGACGAAGACGATCGGGTGCCGGCCGCGTACGGCGCCAATTACGACCGCCTCGTACGTCTCAAGTCGGAGTGGGATCCGACCAACCTGTTCAGGTCCAACTACAACATCCCGCCGGTGTGACGCGACGCTCGCGCGCGGCTCAAGGGCGCTCTGTATCCGTGTTGCCGGGTTCGCAACCTCGTGGCCCAACTCGAGCCGTCATCCGGACGCTGGCACGTACGTCCTGGCGTCGGCCTCACGTCTCGAACGACATGTTCTTGGACGCACCGGCGCCCATCCCACGCCCCGAAGCCGATTGGTAGGGTCCGAGGTTCCCTCGGTTCACAAGGAGCAGAGCGAGTGGCGCTGCAAACTTCGTTCACGGAATTGGTTGGTTGCGAGGTGCCCATCCAGTTGGCGCCCATGGGCGGTGTACCGACACCGGCTTTGATCGCGGCGGTCGTCGAGGCGGGCGGCATGGGAGGTTTCGGTTCCGGACCGATGCCGGCGGAAGTACTGGCCGCAACGTTGGATCAGATCCATGCGCATACCGGGGGCCCCCTTGCGGTCAACGTCCTCATTCCGTACCTCGAAGATGTCGAGATCGTCAAGCTCGCAGCCAGCCGAGCGACCGTCGTGGACTTCTATCACGGCCCACCGGATCGTGATCTGGTGGACCTGGTGCACGACCACGGCTCTCTTGCCGGTTGGCAGGTCGGGTCACTGGAGGATGCGGTTGCCGCTGCCACAGCCGGATGCGATCTCCTCGTCGTGCGAGGAGTGGAGGGCGGGGGACGCATGCACGGGACCGAGTCGCTGTGGCCCCTGCTCATCGAGGTTGTCGAGTCCGTGACCATCCCGGTCCTGGCCGCCGGCGGTATCGGCGACGCCCGCGGGCTGGCTGCAGCCCTGGCGGCCGGCGCTGCCGGAGTGAGGATGGGAACCAGGTTCCTGGCGGCTGAGGAATCCGGAGTCCATGACATGTACCGGAGAGCCCTGATCGAAGCGTCGGCCGCAGACACAGTCCTGACCGACGAATTCGCAGCCGACTGGCCAGATCGGCAGTCGTGGTCGCGGGTCCTGCGTGCCAGCCTGGACGCAGCACGAGGCTTCACAGGCGACGTCGTCGGGGAACTCGCGATGGGCTCCATGATCGTGCCGATACCTCGGTTCAGCGTGGCGCCGGCAATGGCAGGAAGCAGCGGCGAGGTTGCGGCAATGGCCATGTATGCCGGTGAGTCGGTGCGTTTTGTTCGCAGGGTCGAATCGGCCGGTGACATCGTCCGTGACATCGCTCGAGGAGCCGAGGAGCTGCTGCAGCGCTGGCGCTGATCCGGTAGAGGTCCGCGGGGTTCGGGTCATGGCCTCGATCCGTGGCCGTATGACGAACCGCCTCGTGCGGGCCATCGCCGAGCTTCGTCGTCAGCTCCGAGCTTCGCGGATGAGCTCGAACAATTGCCGGTTCCACCGGGCATGAACCCGGGGGTTCAGGTGGTCGGCACTCCTGGCCGGGATCTCGACGCCGGCCTCCTCGGCTGCGGTGCGCAGGTTGCAGAGGCGGTCCGGCCAGTCCTTGGGCCACGGTTCCACGAACGACTGCAACATCTGAAGATCGACATCCCAATATCGGGCATACAGATCGTCCGCCTCGGGGCCGAGATCGAACCACTCCGCGACGCTCTCCAGCGCAGGGACCCACGCCCAGAACTCGTCGACGTCGCCGCAGAACTCCCTGGTTGCTGCAGCCATCTCGCTGGGGTCCAGGCGAGGCTCATCGGCCGGGATCAGCTTCACGAGGTCGCTCCCGACCAGCTTGCCCAGGTCCACCTCTGCCGACAGCGCGCTCCATGCGGAGCCGGTCCCGTCGGCGAGGCCGACCCACAGCAGCTCGACCGTCGGAGACCACGGGGGCTCCGTCCATTCGGTGTCGACGAAGATGCGGCGGGTCATGGTCGCGAACCTACCCGGATCATCCTCGACGCCGAGGGTGTGTTGCGGATCCGCCGGACGGCGCCATCGCATCGAGCAGCGCCGCCCGGCGTGTTGACTGCTACGACCCGCTTCCCGTGGCGGAGACCCAGTGGTGGACCGGCCAGAACTCGGGCTGGGGCGGTTGTCCCGCATACCCGAGGTCGGCCAGCGCGGGACCGAATCGCTCCCGGAGGAACGTGCTCGCCGCCTCGACGGATTCGAAGATCTCGATGACGCGCCATCCACCATTCGGACCGGGGCCTGCGATGTGCACCGCTCCGCCGAGCGGGCCGTCGAATTGGAGCTTCGCCTTCAGGGCTTCGTAGAGCTCCGGCGAACCGTTCGGGTTGTCGATCAGCATGGCCACGGACATGTGCTGCTCCTCTCGCATCGGAACCTTGCCTCGTCCCTCGACGGTATGACATGGGAGCACATTCGTCTTCGCCCGGACGTACCAAGTCGGCTATCTCAACGCGTGGTACGTTCGTGCCAGGGCCGTCCCCGGGTCAGACGAGTCCGTGTTCATACGCATATGCGGTTGCCGCAGCGCGGGTCCCGACGCCGATCCTGGTGAAGATGTTCTGGAGATGGCGCCGCACCGTGTGCTCGCTGATGAAGAGGGCGTCGGCGATCTCGCGATTCGTCTTTCCGGCCGCAACGAGGGCCAGAACCTCCACTTGGCGGGCCGTGAGTGGACCGGCATGAGGTTGGTCGTCGAAGGCTCGGTCGACATTTCGCAGATCGGGTTCCGCTCCTAGTTCCGCAAAGGTATGCCGGGCGGCGTCGGCCTCGAGACGCGCGGTGTCGTCGTCGCCGAGCATCCGGCATGCCACGGCTGCGACGTGGCGCGCCCGGGCTTGTTCGTACGGGGTACCGAGCTGGGCCCACGCAGCAGCCGCCCGTTGCGAGGCATCGAGGGCGCTTCTGGCATCGCCCTGATACAGCGCAAGGAGCGCTCCGGCGTGGCCGGCCATGGCTCCCAGCACCGGAGCCCCCGTGCTGCGGGCGATCCCTGCGAGTTCCTCTGCACACGTCACAGCCAGTTCGTCGTCGCCGGCCTGAAGCAGAATGTCGACGGCAGCGCCCAGCAGCTTTGCCCGGGTCATCCTGTCGGACGGCTCGCTCAAGACCCGCCGGACCGTGGCGGCTGCCGAAGACACGTCGCCCTGCATCAGGCGAAGCTGCGAGAGACCAGGTTGCGGCGTACGGCCATGCCGGCTCGCCTCCCGGTAGGCCTTCTCGGCGTTGCCGAATTCACCCAGGAGCCGGTACAGCTCGCCGAGTTGATAGAACGCCATGCCGATCGCAGGCTGATCGGGCGGATCGGACATGCGCTCGCGTGCTAGCTGGGCTTCGTCCATCGCTTGGGACCAGTCGCCGTGCCACTGCAGCACCTCGGAGCGGTGGACGAGGCACTGGCCACGGAACGGAACGATGTCCGGCTGTGCATCGCACCAGGCACTCAGCGCCGACGTCCACTCGTGTGCTCGCTGCAGATCGAATGCCTGGTGGCAGACCAGGATCACTGCGCAGTAGATGCGTCCGGCGACGAGGGGCATGACCTCACCGGCAGTGACCGCGACCATCGCCTCGTCTAGCAATGCCAACCCCTCATCATCCCTGCCCATGACCACGAGTGATCGCCCCCGCCCGAGCCGCCCCAGGGCGGTGACGTCGCTGTCTCCGAAGCGGCTTCCGATGCTGAGGACTTGGTCGAAGAGCGAAAGGGCCTCTTCGGGGTCACCACTCTCCAGCGTCCGGAGCGCAGTGGGGACGAGAAGCAGGCCCTGTTCGACACAGTCGAGCTCGTGGTCGTCGATGAGTCGCTGGGCACGACCGATCCAGCCGCCGGCACGCGCCATCTGGCCGCGGTTCATCAAGCCGAATGCCAACCAGAAGGCGCATCTCACGGCCCGTTCGAGCTGACGGTCTTGCAGGAGCGCCAGGTGGGCTCTCTCCCACCCAGCAGCAGCCGCTTCGTCTTCACCGACGAGTTGCGCCGCCAGTGCCATCCTCTCCAGGTCGTCGACCATCAGCGGCTTTCTGGCATCAACACCCGTGAATCCATCGAAGGCATGTCGCCAGCGGCGGCCTGCGAAGGCATTGCGGGCCTCGTCCAGGGTCGGTGCCGCGCGCGGAGCATGCTGCGCGCCAGAGCTGTGTTGGTCGTCGCGCTTCACGTCGTGGCATGCCTCCGGGCTCTTCATCGTAGAGATCGATGCGGAGCCGAACCGGCGGAGCAGTCTGTGAGATCAACCGCTCAGCTGAACAACAGATCGCAGGCGTCGTCGGCAAGGCCCTGGCCGGCCTCGCTGAGAAGGTTGCGAGCGATGTCGACACCGGCTTCCCGCAGCTCCACTACCTCGTCTGGGTATGTTGCGGCGGCTGCGATCTTCACTCCGGGCAGGAACGCCTTCACGCGCCGCACGGCTTCCAGGTTGGCGCGGTGGACGTTCATCGTCATCACGACCAGATCGATGCCGGGATGCAGGCGGACCCGTTCCCAAAATTCGTTGTCGAGCGCGTCCCCACGGACCACTCTGCGCCCGGCGGCCGTGTTGGCGGCGGCGACGTCGTCGGAACGGTCGACGCCGAGAACGACGGCGCCTTCACGGCGGACCAGTTCATCGTATGCACCGGTGCCGACCCGGCCCATGCCGAACACGAGAATGCGGGCGTCGCCGGGGTCGATGAGGGCATCTTCAGCCTGGATCGGTTGGCGTTCCAAACGATCGAGCCACCGGGCCCAGCGGCGGTAGGTTCGATATCTCGCTGCGTTGACCGGGGCGGAGAGTGCAAACGACATGGCGACCGCCACTGCCACGACCGCAGACCAGCGCTCGTCGATCAGCGTCTCGTCGACGGCGGCCGCCACGACGATCAGCCCGAACTCGCTGTACGTCCCCAGTGTGATCGTCGAGTGCCACGACGTCCGTGCCCGCAGGTGGAACCGGGGGAGAAGGGCGAGGAATCCGGCGGCCTTGAGCGGCAGCAAGACGAGGACCAGTGCGGCGATCAGGAGCTCGTCGACTCCGGGCGCGCCGTCGAGGCCGATCGACAGGAAGAACCCGACCAGCAGAATGTCCTTGAAGCCGAGGAGCCGGTCGGAGAGCTCACGGGCGCGAGGATGTCCGGCCAAGGTCAACCCGATGACGAGAGCACCGAGATCGGGCTTGAGGCCGACCTCGCGAAACGAACCGGCTCCCACCCCTATGGCGAGGAAGAAGCCGAGCAGGATGAGCAGTTCGCCGTGTCCGCTCCGGTCGATCACCCACCCGTAGATCGGACGGGCGGCCACGACCGCAGCGGCAACGGGGATCGCCCATGGTGACGGCAGGTCGCCGGCCGAGAACGCCAGGAAACCGACCGCAAAGATGTCCTGAACGATGAGAATCCCGACTGCGATGCGTCCGGACAGCGAGGCCAATTCGTTCCGCTCCTCCAGGGCTTTGATTGCGAACACCGTGCTGGAGAACGAGAAGGCGAATCCCACGAGTGCCGCCTCGCCGACGGACAGGTCGGTGACGAGCGGCAAGCCGGCGATGCCAAGCAGCAGGAAGCCCGCGCCGAGCGCGGCGGTGGTTACGGCCATATGAGCCGTGGCGCCCGCCCACACCTCGCGTCGAGCCAGAGTCTTCAGTTTGAACTTGAGCCCGATGCCGAACAGCAGGAGCAGTATGCCGTACTCGGCGATGAGCTCGATGGCGGCATTCGA